>JBDTTO010000369.1:0-4378 GCA_039930585.1 Gemmatimonadaceae bacterium | reverse complement strand
GCCGTCAATCTTGCCCTTGATTTCGGGAATCACGAGCGCAGTGGCTTTCGCTGCACCAGTGGTCGTCGGAATCATGGGAACGGCCGCGGCACGCGCACGGCGCAAATCCTTGTGTGGCAAATCGAGAATAGACTGATCGTTTGTATAGCTGTGAATCGTGACCATCGTGCCATGCACGAAGCCAAAATTATCGCGAACCACCTTGACCATAGGCGCGAGGCAGTTCGTGGTGCATGACGCATTCGAAATGATGTTGTGCTTCGCCGCATCGTACTTGTCACTGTTGACACCCATCACAACCGTGATGTCTTCGTCGTTCGCGGGCGCAGAAATGATGACTTTCTTTGCGCCGGCGTCGCGGTGCTTCTGTGCATCAGCGGCCTTCGTGAAACGGCCAGTCGATTC
This sequence comes from Gemmatimonadaceae bacterium, assembly GCA_039930585.1. Classification (GTDB taxonomy): domain Bacteria; phylum Gemmatimonadota; class Gemmatimonadetes; order Gemmatimonadales; family Gemmatimonadaceae; genus Gemmatimonas. Next base: position 3,973 of record JBDTTO010000369.1, on the reverse strand, counting down.
GATGACGATATCAACTTTCATTTCCGCCCACGGCAACTTCGCGGGATCTTTTTCGGCCAGGATCCTGATGCGATCGCCGTTGATCGTGATACCATCGGCATCATGCGAAACTTCGCCGTTAAAGCGGCCGTGCACCGAGTCGTACTTGAAGAGGTGCGCCAGCGTGTTGGTGTCCGTGAGGTCGTTGACGGCCACGAAATCGATATCGGCGACGCCCTGCATTTTCGCGGCGCGCATAACCTGGCGCCCGATGCGGCCGAAGCCGTTGATGCCAACACGAATTGCCATGCGAATTAATCCTGGTCGAGGTCCAAATCGGGAACGGAACGATCGCCGTCTTCTGGCGCTCGTCCGAAGGTGACATAACTGACGATGCGTACACCGCGCTCAATCAACGACTGTGCGGAGGCGTTGAGCGTCGCCGCCGTGGTCACAACATCGTCCACCAGCACGATGTGTGCACCAGAAAGGCGACTGGCGGCCGATGACGCGGAGGCAAAGGCCTGAGCAACATTCGCCGCCCTGTCTGACGGTGTCAACCGCACTTGTGACGTGGTGTTCCGAACGCGATCCACCACATCGGTCCAAACTGGCAGTTTCCAGATATTTCCCAGCGCCGACGCCAGTCGTTCTGCCTGATTGTAACCACGTTCACGTTGCCGAGTGCGTGACAGCGGAACCGGAACCAGCGCCGTACGTTCTGCGACCACGTCCGCCGGGAAATGCAGGCGAGCCATGCGTCGCGCCATGGGAAGTGCGACTTGCGACCAACCCTCGTATTTGAGTGCGTGGACGAAGGCAGAACCCGTACCGTGGTCCATTCGACACACCGACCGAACCGACCGAACCCACGGCGGCAATCGCGCGCACCACCTGCATGGCGACAACGGCGCCGCGACGGTCGCACCGATATCGCGCGGAACGGGCACGTTAGCCGAAAGACGCGGGTGCCCACATCGCACGCAGAGTGGCTGTGTCAGTGGTGCAATTCGGGAGAGGCAGCGACCACACACCAGCTCTTCGCCGGACTCACCCAGCAGCTCGTCGCAACACGCGCACGCGGCTGGCAGCGCCAAATCGACGAGCCCGCGCAGAACCGAACGAAACGAAATCCGTTGCCGAGCGGATGACTGCGTTGAAGTGGATCGACCGCGGGGACGCTGCGTCACGCCAAACGATTGGCCGGTTTGGAATTCGCGTTGCGCTGCGCGGCGCCTTGTTCGGTTTTCGGTTTCAGTGAACGCCACATTGACGCGCGATCGGGAACCATGTCAAACCAGCGCTCGAATGCCGCAGCGCCCTGCTCGATCAACATGCGCGTGCCATCTTCCGCAACGTGACCACTGGCGCGCGCAGCCAACACCCATGCGGTGTCGCCCGAGCGTGGAATGAGATCGAATACAATGGCGCGCGGCGAGAGCGCTTCAACTGCGACGGGCATGTCCGCATTGCGCAAACCAATTGGCGTGCAATTGATTACGAGGTTCGCATCACGCACAGCCGTCGTTGGATCTTCGACAACAGTGAGGCCGACACCCAATCGCTTCGCGAGCGCCTGCGCGCGTTCGGGCGTTCGCGCGGAGATTGTGATTTCAACTGGCGCGAACGATTCGAGCGCGACAATCACTGCGGCCGCGGCTCCACCGGCGCCAAGTATGGTGACCCGGAGCGGCGACGGACTATCTGAAGTGGATGTACTGAGGTCTGACTCACGATCAGCCGTACGTTGCGCGTCAAGGAGAGCCGCGATGGCTACGCGCGCGCCCACAACATCCGTGTTGTCGCCAACAAGTTTGCCCTTCTCGTGCCAGAACGTATTGACCGCACCAACACGCGACGCAAGTTCGGTTGTACGAACACATGCCGCTGCCATCGCTTCTTTGTGCGGGATAGTGATGTTGCCGGCAACACCAGCCCGTGCCAATTCGCGCAGTACACCACCGAGAGATTCGGGCGTGACATCCAGTGCATCGTACGTTGCCTGAAGCCCGGCGCTCTTGAGCGCGGCGTTCTGGAACAACGGAGATAACGAGTGAGAAACCGGATGTCCGAGCAACACGAGTCTCGTAGGGCGTTCTGGCGACAATGCAATCACACCGGCGGTTGGTGACGTTCGCTGGCTACGCGATCAAGCGCGTCACCAATTTCCTGCACAAGCTCTTCAAACGTTGCCCGGTATGTCGGCAGGTCACTGCCGAAGGGATCGTTTACCGCGCGCGTATTCTCGCCGCGCGACGCAAACGAAGTCAGCAAGTGAGTTTTTCGTTCACCGCCAAGTGTTTCCGCACGATCAAGATGTTGCGGACCCATCACCAGAATCAGGTCGGACCATTGGACGAGATCGTCGGTCAACTGCTGCGCACGATGTGCCGACAAATCAATGCCCTGCTCCAACGCCACCAGCAACGCACCATCCGACGCGGGAGAATCCGTATTCGCAAACGTACCAGCACTCTGCACGACGACGTCGTGCAAATCACGTTCGATAACAATTGCGCGGGCAATACCTTCTGCCATCGGGCTCCGGCATGTGTTGCCGGTGCAAACAAAAAGAATGTTCAAGAGTTGTTAAAGCAGTTGTTGTTTCGAGTTTGGCTGTCAGGTGTCGCCGACGAGGTCGGGCACACAATCACGCAGCTCGGCCGCCGAGTAAACGCCAGGTCGGATTACGCGTGGGTGTCGGCTGGTGCAATCAACAACGGTTGACGGTCGTGAGGGTGACAATCGGCCGCCATCCAACACCTGCAGGACACCACGATGAATCGCATCGGGCCACTGCTCAACAATCTCGGCCGCCGCCATCGCTGGCGGAACCCCGGGCCGGTTGGCGCTGGTGCTGGTGATTGGTTCGCCGTACGCGAGAAGCAGACGCTGCAGTCCCGGATGTGGCGTAAATCGCACAGCGACTCCGCCTTCAGGTCCGCGCAGCCGCGACGGCACGCGACGATCTCCCCCGGGCAACACCAGTGTAAGCGGACCGGGCCAGAAGCGCGCTGCGAGATTGGCCGCAGCAGGCGTGAGATGCAGTCCCAGTCTAGTAATCATGCTCGCGTTTGCGATCAGCAATAGAAACGGTTTGCCTGCCGGGCGTCCTTTGAGACGGACCAAAGTTTCGACCGATTCGTGATCAACGGCGGTACCGAATCCGTAGACGGTTTCTGTTGGATACGCGAGCACTCCACGTTCGGCCAGATGAGCAATCGTTCCGCGCAGTGCGCCTTCAATTTCCGCCGGAGACCAGAACGGAGTGCTGAGCGCTGCGGTGCTCATGAACGCGGGTTGTTAAGCATCGGGCAACATGGAGAGTGCATCCGCTCTCTGGAAATCGCTTTCGTCGGTGATCTTGAGCGCGCGTTCGCTTCCCCGCACCACTACCACCGGAAGTCCGAGTCGTTCCAGTAGCGCAGCGTCGTCAGTGGCGGATTCACCCATACGCTTTGCATCGAGATGCGCGCGTTCAAGCAGCTCGCGTGGAAATGCCTGCGGCGTTTGCGCACGCCACAACCCTGCGCGAGGAATTGTGCGAATAATGTTTCCCTGCTCGCCAACTTCCTTGAGCGTATCGACGACGGGCAGCGCCGCGATTGCCCCCACACCTTCGCGTGCTTTTGCAATCACACGTTCAATGGTTTCGTCGGTAAGGAGCGGACGCGCCGCATCGTGCACAACAACGATGCGCACTTCTTCGGGCATGTCTTCCAATCCGTTCCACACACTTTCCTGTCGTTCGCGACCGCCAACTGAAACCAGCAGTCGATCAACGTCGCATTGAAACAACCAGGGTGGAGGATCGGCGGCATATGCTTTGGGCAATACTGCGACAACGACCGCGACATCGGGGCGCGCCATAAACGCCTGTACGCTGTGTAACAACGCGGGTTTACCAGCGACCCAGCGAAACTGTTTGAGCTCCGTATTTCCCGTGCGCGAGCCCGAACCCCCGGCAACAATGACAACCCCAACGTCACGCGCG
>JBDTTO010000368.1:0-4378 GCA_039930585.1 Gemmatimonadaceae bacterium | reverse complement strand
CGCCAGTCACAATGAGCGTCATGATCGCGCTCAGTCGATCAAAATGGAAATCAACGTTGAATGCGTAGCCGTCGACGAGCGCCCAGCGATACGCGTGTTCGAAGATCGCGTCGTAGTTCTGCGCGCGGAGCGAGAAGAAAATTCGCACCGTCAGCAGGAACGCCAGAATCGGAAACGCGCACGCGACCGCCGTGATCATGCCTTTGCTGGCGCGCTTGCCACCGAACTCAGTCGCCAGCGTACCGTTAATCAGAAATCCGATCAGCGGCAGCAGCGCAATCATCGTCAAACCGTGTTGGCCCAGGAATCCCATGCGCGCTTAACCTTTGAGTTCGGCGAAGGCGTCGAGATCCAGACTGCGCTTCTGCTTGACGAGCAGCAACACAATTGGAATGGCGATGGCGATTTCGGCAGTCGCTACCACAAACACGAGAAACACCAGCACGCCGCCGGAGGCCTGGCCGTTCTGACTCATGGAAGTCACGAGGCTCAGGTTGACGCCGTTCAACATGAGTTCCATACACATCAGCATCACGAGTGCGTTGCGGCGAATAACAACGCCCAGCAATCCCAGCGAGAACAGCGCGATGGACAACCAGAGCAGCAGTTGGTGTTTATCCATTGGCCCTCTCGTCAGTCAACGGCCGATCACCAACCCGGCGATGCACTTTGATCACGGCGAGTGCTGCAACGATGGCGGCAACGAGCAACACGGTTGTCAATTCAAACTGCAACCAGTAGTCACGCAGGAAAACCGCTGAAAACTGTTGCAGGCCAAACGCGTCGCTCGATGGCGAAGCCGCAGACGAAACGCCGTTCATTGCGCGCCAAACGCTGATGCCAAGTACGCCCAGCATCATGAAGAAGATGATGGCGCCCGGTACTACGAGATTGGAATAACGCTTGCTGCCAGGCGCCTCGCGCACTTCGAGCAGCATGATGACGAACACCATGAACACCATCACCGCGCCGACGTAGATCAGCACCTGAAATGCGGCGATAAAGTGTACGCCCATCAATCCATAGATGGCGCCCAGCGACATCATCGTGGTGATGAGCGCGAGCGCGACGCGCATCGGTTCGCGCAGCACGAGCATCAGTGCTGCCGCGATCAGCGCGATACCGCCAAACAGCGCGACGACTAATGTGTCGAAGATACGTCGCCTCGGCTTTGATCACGTTTGATTGGAGCGCCGCCCTTCGGTGGGTACGGTTTTGCAACATCGGACTGCGGATTCCACGTCAACATTTCTTCCATCGTCAACCACATGTTGAACCGGTTGTCGGATGGGAGATCGGGAACGTCCTGCACCATGCGAATGGCGTCTTCCGGGCAGGCTTCGATACACAAACCGCAGAAGACGCAGCGCGAATAATCGATTTCGAAACGCACCGGTGACTTGGGATGCGCGGGATCGTTTGCGTCAAAGCCAACTTCGATTTCGATCACCTTGGCCGGACAAACCGTCGCGCACATGTTGCACGCGATGCACTGCGGGCTGCCGTCGGGACGTTGCGTGAGAATGTGCTTGCCGCGATTACGTGGCGCGTAGTCAACGCGCTTCTCTTCGGGATAGTACGTGGTGAGGGCGCCTTTTCGGCCCGTCATCCATTTCATCATGTTACGCAGAAAGATGCCGGTAGTGATCGCAAGTCCCTTCAGAATTTCCGGGAGATACGCGCGTTCCCACCACGTCATGGTGGGTTCGTTCCAGTATTCCTTGCGCACGCGCGACTTCGCGTTGTAGCGAAGCTGAATCAAATCCTGCTGTGGCGCAGGCGGCGGGGCATCGGTTGGCGACGGCACTGTTGGCGTAACGCGAATTACGCCGGCCTGTCCTGGCGCGGTATGGACCGGTGTAACTGATGTTGTCATTGCATACCACCTTTGATCCACACGATTACCACCGTGATCGCGAGATTCGCGAGTGTCACCGGTAGCAACAGTTTCCACGCGAAGGTCAACATCTGGTCATACCGAAAACGCGGCAGCGACCAGCGAATCTGAATCTGAAAGACACAAAGTGCGAAAATCTTGGCGAGAAACGTAAGGATCTGCAGCAGCACGACAATGCCGTGACTGACTGCGATTTCCTTTCCGCCCGGCAATGCGAAGCCGGCGTCGTTCATCCACGGCAGGTTGTATCCGCCGAGGAAGAGTGTGGTAAACAGTGCGGCGACGATTGCGATTTCGATGAACTCCGCAAACATGAAGAGGCCCATCTTCATGCCGCTGTATTCGGTGTAGTAACCAGCCACGAGCTCTGATTCTGCCTCAGGCAGGTCAAACGGAATACGCTTGTTCTCGGCGATAGCGGCCGTGAGAAACAGCACAGCCGCGAGCGGTTGATAGAATACGCCCCACGCCGGCAATACGCCGCCAATCATTCCTGATTGCTGATTCACCATGTCGCGCAGATCGACCGTGCCGAATACAAGGATGAGTCCCATGACCGTCAGACCCATCACCAGTTCGTACGAGATCATTTGCGAGCCCGCGCGCAAACCGCCAAGCAAGGAGAACTTGTTGTCCGAGCTCCAGCCGGCGAGCATCGTGCCCAGAATTGTCAGACCGCTGAACGCGAAGATGATCAGAATGCCCGCATTCAAGTTCGCGACCTGCATGGGATACGTTCGGCCCGCGAAAAATCCTGCGAGTGGTGGAAACAGTTTGCCGGGATCGAGAATGCCGCCAAACGGAATGACGGCGAACACCAACAGCACCGGCGCAAATACCACGTACGGCGCAATTGTGTACGCAAGCTGGTCGTACGTTTTCGGTTTGAAATCTTCTTTCAGCAACATCTTCAAACCGTCGGCCATACCGTGAAACAGGCCAAGCCAGACGAGTTTGATATTTGTGAACGGAATCTTGATGTATGCGCGGTTCGCACCAATGCGATCGGACATCACGGCCGCTTGCTTTCGCTCAACCCACGTGAGTAGACCACCGAAACCCATCAGCACTCCGATGGATGCGGCGATGAACAGCACGGTGATGCTGAGATCAGGCAGCACTAGACGATATCCGCCTGTGGTGTAGTCGGCGTTGGGCCGGTGAGCACCATCTGTTGTTCTTTTGCCGGCTTGAGTTGTGCGAGTGTTGGTTCGCCGCCAGACATCGAGGATAGAATCGCTTCAAACAACGATTCCGCGTGCGCGACGCCACCGGCCTTCTGGAAACACTGCTGAAACTCGGAGACGATTCCCTGAAAGTTCGTGTAGTGTCCATTGCGCTCGGTCTGCACGCTGATGGGGATGAACACATCGGCGCGCGCGTTGTCGTCGTTGGCGTACGAGTTGAATAGAATTACTCGGGCCGTTGACGGAAGCGACGCGAGCGATGCGCCTTCGCCCCACACGAGTACGAGATCCGTTCCCGCCGGAATCGGCTGCGCATCGTCTGGCAACGCCTCGAACATTGTGCGCGCCGCAAATCGATTCGGATTCTTGTCCGCCTTGATGAGCACATCGTCTTCGATGCGCTCGCCGGGCAACGGCAAGTGATCGGCCTTTACAAAATTCCTGAACGACGGCGCGAGTGTTGAGTGGTACGCGGCCAACTCTTCGTTCGAACCCCAGCTTGAGACGAGCGCCACGGCGTTCTTCGCGATGTTGATCATGCCGGCCGCTGCGCGTACCGCGTTCTCGAGACTGACCGGCGCCGCTTTGATCATCGCCTGCTCAGCACGCGGCCGTTCGAAAATCACCGAGAGATCACGCGCCTTGTTGCAAACCCATGGTCCGTTAACCGCCGGATTTTCGTGTGGTGTGACGCGATCAATCGACGTGTTGAGCCGAGGACTGAGCGCATTGAGTTTCCACTCAGGCTTTCTGTGCCAGATGTCGATGTTGCAGCCGCGCTCGCAACCCGGGCAGACCGACGGCGTGTTCTTGAGATACCACACACGCGCGTGATCAAGCAATTCCGTCGAGAGCAGCGCACCAACCGGACAGATGTCGATAACGTTGTCCGAATACGGATCATCGTTGAAATCGACTTCTTCGTTGGGGCGAATGAGCGCGTGATCGCCGCGATTGATGACACCCAGTGCGCGTGACTTTGACACTTCATCCGTGAATCGCACGCACCGCGAACACATGATGCAGCGTTCGTTGTCCAACATGATACGATCGGACAACGGATAAAACTTGGTCGCATGCGTTTTGCTGTCGCGCGATAGAGACGGCTGCCCGTTGTACGCGTAGTGATGATCCTGCAACAGACACTCGCCGCTCTTGTTGCAGATGCCGCAGTCAACCGGATGATTGAGTGTGATGAACTGCATAGTGTCCTTTCGCAGTTCGCGCACTTTCTCCGAGTCCGTCAGTACACGCATGCCTTTTGTCACTGGCATGTTGCACGCGATATCGAACC
>JBDTTO010000367.1:0-4380 GCA_039930585.1 Gemmatimonadaceae bacterium | reverse complement strand
GTCGCGCTTGATGTCGCGATGGGCGGATCGACGAACACGGTGTTGCATTTGCTTGCGGCTGCGCACGAAGCCGGTGTGAATTTCACGATGGCGGATATTGATCGCGTGTCGCGACGCGTGCCGGTGTTGTGCAAGGTTTCGCCATCTGTTTCAGATGTGCACATGGAAGACGTGCATCGCGCAGGTGGTGTCATGGGCATTCTGGGTGAACTGGATCGCGGGGGGCTGCTGCACCGCAGCGCGGGATCAATTCATGCGGGCACGCTTGGACACGCGCTTGATCGCTGGGACGTTCAGCGCACCGACGTGGCGGCGGTGCACGACTTTTATCGCGCAGCGCCAGGTGGTGTTCCAACGCAGACGGCGTTCAGTCAGGATCGTCGTTACGACACGCTGGATACCGATCGTGCAACTGGCGTCATTCGTGATGTTGCCAACGCGTATTCGAAAGATGGCGGGCTCGCGGTATTGTACGGCAACATCGCTGAAGATGGATGCATCGTCAAAACTGCCGGCGTTGATGAATCGATTCTCAAATTCTCCGGACCTGCAAAAGTCTACGAGAGTCAGGATGATGCAGTCGAAGGAATTCTCAACGGCTCTGTCGTGAAGGGCGACATTGTGCTCATTCGTTATGAAGGACCGCGCGGCGGCCCTGGCATGCAGGAAATGTTGTACGCGACCAGTTATCTGAAAGCGAAGCACATGGGCAAAGAGTGCGCGCTTGTCACCGACGGACGATTCTCCGGCGCAACTTCGGGACTTTCAATCGGTCACTGCTCGCCCGAAGCTGCTGAGGGTGGCGCGATCGGACTGGTGAACGAAGGCGATTTCATCGACATCGACATTCCGAATCGCACGATTCAGTTGCGTGTGGATGATGCCGAACTCGCGTCGCGTCGCGCAGCACAATCGGAACACGGTTGGATGCCAGCGCATCCGCGTGCGCGCAATGTGACCACTGCGCTTCGTGCGTACGCGGCCCTCACCACCAGCGCCGCACTCGGCGCGATTCGCCGCATTCCCGGTGACATCGCGCGCGTGGATGTCACGCGTACGGGTGCGATGGGGCCTGGCGCGATTCAGGAAAGCGTTGAAGAGAAGTCGCACGCACACGCTGCCCACGGCTGAACACGCGGGCAGTTGTGTGGCACCACAAAACAAAACGCCCCGGCCAGTAGGTCGGGGCGTTTTGTTTACAGAGAGGAAGCGGTGGGATTCGAACCCACGGAACCCTTGCGGGTTCGTCAGTTTTCAAGACTGAAGCGATCGACCACTCCGCCACGCTTCCGGTGGTGCAGCGACTCGGCAAGTTGCGCCGGGCCGTCTTTCCGTCCCGCAATGTAAACGGGGCGGGGGGCCGCTACCAGCGGCTAAAACTCAGGACGATTGAGGCAGAAAATGGATGCACGGTTCCGCGAGCGGTGACTTCCATTGCAAACAGCGTGACCTAAAGCGGCTAGAATAAGGTTATCCCGTGGGTGAATTAATACGGCCGGTGAGCTGGTTTCTTCGAGAGCGCCCGGGCATCGCGATTTCGCCAAGGCTGGAATTCCCGTGGTTATTGCGGGTCACTGCAAGTTCCCCAATCCGTCGGCGTCGACGCTGAGCTGACGAGGTCATCATGAGCACTGCATCCCGAAAAATTTTTAGCTCGAAGCTGCGTTCGCTCTTTAGTGTATCCGTTGTGGCTGCGCTGTTCTCCGCATGCAGCGACGACGCGCTCAACGGTCGGACGTGTGATGCGATGGCCATTGTCGGCGTAAACGTCGACGTGCCGGGTGGTAGCGCGATGCTCCGCCTCGGGAAGACAATCAACGCTACGTTGACAGACGGTTCGTACACCGAACAGATGCAGCTGTGGTCTGCTGATCCATCAGGCCAGGACCCGGTCCGTCTGGCGGGTGCGATGGAGCGCCCGGGAAGCTATTCGTTGACGGTGCGCGTGCCCGGATATCAGGACTTCCGGAAGGACAATCTCACGGTTACGCGTGACGGGAGTGGATGCCACGTAACGCCGATACGCGTGACGGCGACATTGACACCGACAATTACGCGGCAACTCGCGCGAATTGATTCCTGATGAGGAAACGGGCCGCCTGAATTTCAGGTGGCCCGATTTGTTTGTGTTGCAGAGCTGCGCGCTACGTTCGCGCTACCAATCGATTCGCAACACAGTGCCTTTCATTCCGCCAACCCACGCCGTCTTTCCGCGCGCATCGAGGCCTGCGTGTCCAACGTCGGTCGCCGATGTCCACGTGCGTCCTGCATCCGTCGTGTAGAACACACCAGGCTGACCCGCGGCAACTGCTGTCTCGTTGCCGACGCCCGGAACCCACGTCACCCCATACAACGCGCCTGGACGACCGGGACGTGAACGAAGTTGCCACGTGTTTCCGCCGTCATTTGTAACCGCGACAACGGCGCTGGCCGTATCATCCTTCAACTTGCCCATGTCGCCGGCAACACCAATGCCGTGCTTTGTATCGCGAAAATCAATTCCACTTGTGCCACCGCTTGCGGTGTGCATGAACGGCGTTGAATGCAACGTCCAGTGCACGCCAGCATCTTCGCTCTTGAAAATGCGTGACTCCGGACCGCCCGTTGCAATCCACAAAGTTTTGTCGCCGGAATGCACAACGCAACGACCGCTGGCGGCGTACGCACCTTCGCCTTTGACAGGTGCCGGCATGTTTCCGACAGGCAACAGACCCCACGTCGCGCCGCCATTGTCGGTGCGCAAAATCATCGTGCGACCGTTCGCCGCGTCACCAAACACGACACCGCGTTTGTTATCGAGCATCGTGATGCAATCAAAAAACGCAGCGGTATCAGCGTTCTGAAATTGCAGCTTCCAGTTTGTGCCGCCGTCAGCGGTGAAGTAAATACGCGACGCGCTGCCGTTACCAATACTCAGAATCCACGCACTGTCTTTGCTGATGGCGTGAACGTCGCGAAAACCAAGACGATCGCCACCCGTTACCGGTTTGCGTTCCCAGGTTGTTCCACCATCAATCGTGCGAATAACGGTGCCGTTTCCGCCACTTGCCCACACAACGGATTCGCTCACTGCGGAAACGGAAAACAGCGTGGTCGTCGTGCCGGTGCTCTGCACTGTGATGCGAGGCGCAGCAAGTTTCGCGCTTGGCGCAGCCGATGACGCGTTGTTCGCGCCATGCGTGCACGCACTCGCGACGAGTGCACTGATCGAAGCTGCCGAGATAAGTGCGGCACGTCGCGAGGAATTCATTACGGTTTTTTGGGTGCAGGTTTAGCGGCGGGCGGCTTGGTAGCCGGCGCGGCCGCCGGAGGTGCCGGCTGCAACAACGGTGACAACGCCGTATCGGCCGGCTGTACGTTTGGCATCGACTTCAAATTCTCGATACCAAACATCTTCTCGCGCTTCATCGCCTTTGCAACAGCCTTTGACTCGAGGAACACGCTATCTGACGCCGCGGCATTTCCCGTACGCGCCAGCGCCTCGGCCAGCGTCATACCCGAAATCACGTACAAATCGGGAATGCCAACAGACGCATCATCAACCCAGCCATCACGCTTGGCGAGTGAGTGCGTGGCGAGGAACGTGTTGCTCCACAAGGACTTTGTGCGTGGCACATCCACATAACCTTCGCCCGGAATCATGATCGTGTCCTTGCCGGCAACGATGGGATGATCAACGACTTTCTTGGCCATGCCCTGCGTCAACACGTAGTTCTGCAGTCCGAGGTCGTACGGATATCCGCCCGACGTGCGACTGAAATACAACGGACGTTCCGGATACGAATCCTTGAGCATTTGATACACAAGAATGTCGGCGCGCATCAACTGACGTGATTTGGGGCGCGCCACAATGTCGCCCTTCGTGAACGCCATGTTTTCCGGAATGTCATAACCCAACGGAATCGCATCGGCGTCCGCAAAGCTCATCTTGAGCGCGGGGCCAACTGGTTTCGTCCACGTCTTGCCGCGGTAGGCCACCGGTCCGTTGGCCGCGTCGTACTCGTAAACCGGACGGCGAATAATCTGACGCGTGTACCAGTCGGTATTCAGCAACGACGTGTTCGCAACAATCACGTCCCTGCGCACGCCTTCAACTTCCTGCGCGTACCATAACGGGAACGTGTCGTTGTCGCCGACCGTTACGAGAATGCCGTACGGTTCAACCGAGTTGAGCAGATCTTTCGCGAAATCGGTTGTGTCGGTTTGACCGGCGCGTGACGCCTGAGTCCAATTACCGATCATCGGAATGAAGGCCGCCAGCAACAGCGGAGATGCCAGCATCAGACTCTTGCGATGCGGTTCCAGCACCGTTTCACCACCAAGCTTCACTTCGTCGGCGCCAAACAGCGTAAGCGCTTGGGAAATTACTGCGTCAGCACG
>JBDTTO010000366.1:0-4392 GCA_039930585.1 Gemmatimonadaceae bacterium | reverse complement strand
CGCTGGGATTCCTGTTGTTCCAGTTCGGAAACGGTACGTTGCCAAGTGGTGAGGAGAATGTCTTCTCCATTGACACTGGCTACGGCCGTGTAGGTCGTTACCGGAGAACCGCCAGACAATCCCGATGTTTCGTACAACAGGAAACTTCCGACGAACGCGAGAACGAGAAACCACCAGATGAATTTTGCACTACTCCGCATCGATTGCAGCACCGGGCGGAACTCCTTGGATCGGGGTAGGTTGGGCGAGAACGCCACTCACAACCAGTCGGCAAAACGCCGCGAGCACAGTCTTGAAAGCTAGACAGCGCAAACCGTTATACGCAAGACATTTAAACGCTGGTTGGGCCGTTTCACCGTTGGATTTCCGTTGTTTCACAGCACGAACCACGCAATTGACTTCCCCGAATGACGACCGCTAACTTGGCCCCTCGGCCCCCATACGGGCTTCCGGCCACGCCATCCCGGTTTGCCATTTCCACGGGATCTTCACCTGAGGCACAGACAGGATGAGCAACGCCGACCGCATTGAGGAACTCCGCAGTAAGTACGAGGAGAACCCTCGACGGTATTTCGCGCCATTGGCCAACGAATACCGCAAGGCGGGTGACCTCGCCCAGGCCATCGCGATTTGTCGCGAGCACCTGCCCAAGCAGCCGGGCCATATGAGCGGCTACATCGTATACGGTCAAACCTTGTTCGAGGCCAATAACCTCGAAGAGGCGCGTACTGTCTTCGAACAGGCGCTCACGCTCGATCCCGAAAACCTCATTGCACTTAAACATCTGGGCGACATCGCCCGGATGAACGGTGAAAACGGCGTCGCGCGTCGCTGGTATTCGCGCGTGCTTGACGCCGATCCGCGAAATGACGACATCGCGGCGCAATTGGCCTCGCTTGGCGCACCAACACCAATCGCGCCAATGCCGGTTATCCCGCCGCCAACACCATACTCCGACCCGCTCACGCACGGTGAATCCGTTGGCGTGTTTGCCACCTTCGATCCGGGCTCACTGCTGGATGTGCCCGAGGACGTCACCGGCATTGCGGGCGGTCGCGAATTCTGGGCTCCGCCTGCGCCCGAGCAACGTCCGGCGCCACAGCACGAACCGCTCGATCTGGATTTTCCGGAAAGCCCAGAACCCGTCGCCGAAGAAACTTTCGAAGAGGGGATTCTTGCTCCTGAATGGCCGGATACGAGTGAGTTGGTGGCGCGCGTCGTCACCCCGTTTCATTCAGCCACGCCAATCTCGACGCCAGCAACGCCCGATACACTCGCGGCGTTTGGTCGCGAGTCATTTGACAGCGTCGATTCGGCACCGATCGATGCGGCTCCTGCGGATGAACTGGTTGACGCGTTTCTGCCACCAGAACCCGCAGCGCGACCGATCCACGCTGACGAACCCGTTGAATTTGCTGACAGCGAGTTTGAATCCGCCGAATTCGAAACGACCAGTGGTTACGAAACCAGTGAGTTCGAATCGGCGCATGCAGAAACGTCGGAATTCGCTGCCAACGAAATCATCACGGCCGATTTCGCCGCGCCCGTTCATGAAGCATCAGCGGTTGAATTCATCGGTGAACCTGTCGTTGATGACACGTTCGCAAATGAAGTAGCTGTTGACGAACCGTTTTCGTATACCGAAAACAACGTCGCCGAAGCAACTGCCTACGAAGATTTACCCTGGATCGATTCCGCCGCACCAATTTCAGAATCCCCTGAAGCTGCTGTGACTTCTGACGCGAATAATTTCGCTGCCGACGCCGAAGAAATTGCGTTTGATCACACGCTGTCGCCCCAATTCGAATCGGACACCGAAGTTGAGGCACTGCAACACGACGTAACCGCTGAATTCGAAATTCCGGAACAGTTCAAGTCCGGAGCGCACTCCGCGTTTGCAGAAGCGGAACCTGCAAGCAGCGAACCAGTGTTCGAAATGGTCGCGTTCGACGAACCTGCGCTTGATCAAGTACACGAAGAGCCAGTCGTTCCCACCGAACCCGAAAGTGTCGCCGCGGAATCGGTTGCTGAGGAGTTGCTGGCCGAAGAATCGGTTGTCGAAACATCGGTTGTCGAAACATCAGTTGTCGAAACATCGGTTGTCGAAACATCAGTTGCCGAAACATCAGTTGCCGAAGAATCGTTCGCCGAAGTCGCCTCGCAGCTCGAAGCAGAAAAGTCCGAGCCGTTTGTTACGGAAACGATGGCCGAACTTCTGGTCGCGCAGGGATTTCTTCCGCGCGCGATTGAAGTGTACGACGAGTTGGTGCGTCGTCGTCCGCACGATCCCGTTCTTGTGTCGCGATTGACCGAACTGCGCGCGTTGCACGAAGCTGAGGAGCTGCCCGCAACCGAAGCGTCGACCCACGAATCATTCGGAAATGAATCGTTCGCGACGGCGGCGACACCGCACTTCAACACACCGATTCGCAACACGCCGCTGTACATGACTCCACAGTTCGGCACACCGGCATACAACACGCCGCACTTCAGCACACTGTCGGCCACGCCGGCGCTGGTGCCGTCGTTCAGCGAGACCGATGCGACGTCGTCGAACGCTTCAGAGCGTCACGCGAACGATCGTGCTCAGGCGTTCCGTACCGCACGCGAACGATTTGCCGAACTCTCGCGTCGCCGCGTGGCGCGCCGCACGCCGACGCACGCAACGGCCGTTGCTGATGACGTTGCAGAAGGACTTTCCAGTTTGTTCGGGACCGCCATTCCCACCACGACCGACGAATTGGCCGCGCGCGCGTTGGCCGATGCGTTCGGACCCGTGCAGGACAGCGGTGAATCACTGTTTGACCCGGCACCTTCGCCAACTCCGGCGCTGCCGATGCGCTCGTTGACGCCGCGCAACACCACGCCGGTCTACACTCCGGCGACTCCGGATCCACGTTCGGACAAACAGGGCAGTGATCGACAGCCGTCCGCTGATTATTCTTTTGACAGGTTCTTTCCCGATCCTGCAATGGCCGGACGGGAAGGGCAATCGGCGCAGAGCACCATTCCTGTGTCGAGCTCTTCACCACCCGCCAACGAAGACCTGGCGCAGTTCTCGGCCTGGCTCAAAGGACTGAATAACGCGTGAAAATCGGCCTGCTCAACGGACCCAATCTGAATCTTCTCGGCATCCGGGAGCCGGCCATATACGGTTACACCACGCTCGCGCAGGTTGAAGAAAGCCTGCGCGTCGTGTGCACCGAACTTGACGTTGAATTGGTTGCGACGCAGCACAATGGCGAAGGACAATTGATTGATCAGTTGCACGCGTGGCGCGGCAACGTTGATGGTGTCGTCGTGAACGCTGGTGCGTACACGCACTCGAGCCTTGCACTGCGCGACGCGTTTTCCTCCGTGTCGATTCCGTTTGTCGAGATTCACCTCAGCAACATCTATGCGCGTGAACCCGAGCGCCGTCACTCCATGCTGGCGCCCGCGGCTGTTGGATTCATTTGCGGACTTGGCGTGAACGGATACGAATACGCCTTGCGAGGCCTTGTAGCGTCGCTGCGCAGCAAGCGCTGAACCGCGCGTGAGTCACGGACCGCACTTTGCGCGCCTCTCGGCGCTGCGTGATCGTTTGGCGCGCGTTGACGTTGATGCGCTGCTTGTTTCCAGTCTGCCAAACATTCGCTATCTGACGGGGTTCTCCGGCAGCAACGCGCTGGTAATTGTCACGCCGCGCGAATGTGTTCTGCTCACCGACTTTCGCTATGCCGTTCAGGTGAAAGAAGAAGTCAGTGTGCACGTGGGCGTTCAGATCGAAACACAAAGTTTGTGGGTCGGCTTGTGGTCGTGGCTGTCGTCGGTGACCGGCGTTGAGCGCATCGGTTTTGAATCAACGCAACTGTTGCATCGCGACTTTCAGCGTTTGCTGGAGCAGGGTGCGCGCTGGCAATGGCGCCCACTCAGTGACGAAGTCGAAGCACTGCGTGAGAGTAAGGATGCCGAAGAAGTGCGTTGCATCGAAGTTGCGGTCGGCATGGCCGAACGTGCGCTCGCGGCGACGCTGGGTGAGCTGCGAACCGGATTGACCGAAACGCAGCTGGCCGGCATTCTTGAACATCACTTGCGCAATGAGGGCAGCGAAGCGTATCCGTTCTCGACGATTGTGGCGTCGGGTCTCCGGTCCGCGCTTCCTCACGCTCGGGCCGGTGATCGAAAGATTGCGAGTGGAGATTTTGTACTGATTGACTTTGGCGCCGTGTACGCCGGCTATTGCTCGGACATCACGCGAACGGTGGTCGCGGGGCGCGCATCAGACCGCCAAAAAGAGGTTTATGACGTTGTATGCCAAGCAAATGTGAAATCTTCGGGCGCGGTTCGGGCCGGAATGCGGGGTATGGATGCCGATGCCGTTGCGCGTGAGTACATTGACGCCCTTGGTTT
>JBDTTO010000365.1:0-4407 GCA_039930585.1 Gemmatimonadaceae bacterium | reverse complement strand
CGCCCGGGCGCGCCGTGACGATAAATCCGACTGACGGATCAATCGTGTCGTCGACCTTGCTGCGACCGCCGCCAAGTTCGATGACTCCCACTCCAATACGGCGTGGCTCAACCTGAGCAATGACGCCATCGCGCGGTGCCGTGAAAATTTCCAGCTCCGCCGCTTCGCGCAGCAGCGCCGGATCGTCGACAACCGCAGGATTGCCGCCCTGAGCTTCGATGATTTCCTGGAATTTTGTGGCCGCCCGACCGGATGATATCGCCACCTCCATTTTGCGCCGAGCTTCCTCGCGGTCGCGCGCAACGCCGCCCATGAGCAACATCTCGGCGCCCAGTGCATACGTGACCGACATGACGTCAGGCGGACCTTCGCCCTTGAGCGCCATGATTGCCTCTTCGACTTCGAGCGCATTGCCGCACGCGCGCCCGAGCGGACGATCCATCGCCGTCACGAGCGCCACGACCGGACAGCCGTGATCAACGCCGATATCAATCATCGTGCGCGCGAGCGAAAGACTGCGATCAAGTTCGGGCAGGAACGCACCCGAACCACGTTTCACGTCCAACACCAATCCTGTGAGTCCTTCGGCCAGCTTCTTGGACATGATGCTGGCGGCGATAAGCGGAATGCTTTCCACCGTCGCTGTTGCGTCGCGCAGTGCGTAAAAGCGTCGGTCGGCGGGAGCGATTTCTGGCGATTGTCCGAGCATGGCGCAACCAACTTGCTCGACCAGGCGCGCAGCTTCAGCGAGCGATAGCTGCGTTCTGAAACCGGGAATCGCTTCGAGTTTGTCGAGTGTGCCGCCAGTGTGCCCAAGACCACGTCCGGACATCATTGGGACGGCTATTCCACAAGCAGCAACGAGGGGCGCCAGCACCAAAGAAATCTTGTCGCCGACGCCGCCGGTTGAGTGTTTATCGATTCGTGGTGTACGAAGGTGCGTGAGGTCGAGTGTGGCACCGCTGTGCAACATCGCGTCTGTCAGCGCACCCAGTTCCTGCCGATCAAGTCCGTTGAAGTAGATTGCCATCGCAAGCGCGGACATCTGGTAGTCGGGAATTTCTCCCGCGCCGTATCGGCGCATGAGTTGGTTCCATTCTCCCGACGCAATGCGCAATCCGTTGCGTTTTCGTTCGATGAGTGTGCGAGCAAGCATGACGACTATCCCGGAGTACTACTGTGCAAGTTGATCGGCATCAGAATTTCGCTTCCCGACAGCAAGGTGCGGTACAGCATACAGCAATGACGCCGCGCGCGCTTGCGTTGGTCGCCTGTACGGTACTGGCTGCGACCGTTTGCCTGGCGTCCACCACTGCGGCGGCGCAGGCCGGCGCTCCGCCGGCAACGTCTGCACAGAGTGCCCCGATGCAAAGTGCCGCTGATCACGTTGCGATGGGTGACAAGGCGAATGTCGCGCGTGATGCGCGCGCCGCTCTCGCTCACTACGAAGCGGCGCTGCAGGTTGCGCCGCGCAATTACGAAGCACTCTGGAAGGCGTCGGGTGCTGCGATTGACCTTGGCGAGGCCGAAGCCGACGAGAAAAAGCGTGAAGCGTTTTACGCGAAGGCCACGGGGTATGCACGCACCTCGGTTGCGGTGGACTCGGCTGGAGCTGAAGCGAATTTTGCAATGGCACGCGCGCTCGGCCGTACTGCGTTGACGCTTGGTGCGCGTGATCGTGTGAAATACGCCAAGGATGTGCGCAACAGCGCGCTCAAAGCGCTAGCGGCAGATCCCAAACACGCCGGTGCTCTTCACGTGATGGGTGTGTGGAATGCCGAGATCATGCGATTGAACAGCATTGTTCGCATGTTTGCGAAAACTGTGCTGGGCGGCGCAGTGTTCGGTGAAGCCAGTTGGGCGTCGGCGGCGAAATACATGGAGCAATCGGTGGCCAACGACCCGGCGCGTGCGGTGCATCACCTGGATCTGGCGCGCGTTTATCGTGACATGGATCGGAAAGCCGATGCGAAGGCGCAGTACGAACTGGCCATCAAGGCACCGCTTCATGACGCGAACGATGGTTTGTATCAGAAGCAGGCGGCCGACGAATTGAAGGCGCTGAAATAGCGTCCATGAAAATCGAAACGAGGCGCTGAACAGTGAGTTCAGCGCCTCGTTTCATTTTTGCGTAAGGCTCAGTCGAGGCCGAAGCGTCGACGGCCCGCATCCGCCACATCGCGCACATCTCGTGCAACGTCGCGCGCGGCAGAACGTGCCATCGCCGCCTGTTTGCGGGCGCGCTTCATGCCCATGCGGGCAACGCGCTCAGCATCGCTCCAGGTGTCCTCAATCATGCCCGAACCTTGCTTGGCCAGCTTGCGAGCGCCTCGGCGCAGCACGCGACGGGTGTCAACGCCGGTGGCTGGTGCCAGGAGTAACGCGGCTGTAGCGCCGACGACCGCGCCCACCAGGAGCCCGATGCCCAGCATCCGAACGCCTTCGTTATCGTCTGAGCGTGAGCGCCTTCCTATCGAATCCCACATCGGAGCCTCCTGCGCGACGTGCGCGCACTAACGGTGCGTAAATTCCTGTTGGAACTGTAGTTTGCAGAGTAAATCCCCACTGTGTTACCGGCTACCGGTTCCCGGGTTCCTGCAAATCGGCCGACATATCAACCTATCACATGTGCCACGGATCACTCAGGCGCGCCGAATGAAAGCTTCATGAACGCATCCAATTCGAACAACCCGCCTCAGAAAACTGTCGCACGTGCGGCTGAGCTTCGCGAACAATTGTCGCGCGCGCTGCACGAATATTACGTGCTGGATGCGCCAACGATGTCAGACGGTGACTACGACAAATTCTTTCGCGAATTGCAGGCGATCGAATTGGAATATCCGTCGCTTTCAACGCCGGATTCCCCGACGCAGCGCATTGGCGCGCCCGTGCAAAGCACGTTTCAGTCGCACACGCACCTCGTTCGCATGATGTCGCTGGACAACGCGATGAACGACGAGGAGTTGCAGGCGTTTGAGAGTTCGATTGAACGTATTGTGGGCGCGGACATTCACAAAAGCGGTTATACGGTCGAACTGAAGATTGACGGCGCCGCCATCGCACTCACGTACGAAGATGGATTGCTGACGTCGGCGACAACGCGCGGTGATGGTACGGAGGGCGAAAACGTTACGGCCAATATTCGCACTATCAAGGCGATTCCACTGCGGTTGTTTGGCAAGAACCATCCGCCACTTATGGAAATTCGCGGCGAAGTGTATCTGCCGTTTGATGGTTTTGAAAGAATGAACGAGGCACAAATTGCGGCGGGCAAACCGGTGTTTGTAAATCCACGCAACGCTGCGGCAGGGTCACTGCGCCAACTTGATCCGTCGCTGACTGCGTCGCGCCCGCTCAGTTTTTTTGGTTACCAGGCGGTGCTGCCCAACGGCGACTCACCGGTCAGCACACAATGGGATTTGCTCAAAACGTTGCAGGAGTGGGGCATCCCTGTCGCGCCCAATCGTGAACGATGCCTCACGATGGCCGAAGTTGAAAAGTGGGCATACAAAGTCGAACACGAAACGCGCGCGCTGTTGGGATTTGCGATTGACGGCGGCGTTGTGAAAGTGAACGACGTATCCGTGCAGCAGGAACTTGGCGTGCGCAATGATCGCACACCTCGTTGGGCAATTGCGCGCAAATTCGCGCCTGACATGGCGGTCACACGTTTGCTGGAAATCAGAGTGAACGTGGGACGCACGGGCGTGCTGACACCATACGCTGTGCTTGAACCTGTGGACGTCGGTGGCGCAAACGTGCGCAACGCAACGCTACACAACGCGCAACAAGTTGCAGCGAAGGATTTACGCGTTGGCGATTATGTGCAGATTGTGCGCGCGGGCGATGTGATTCCGAAAGTGCTTGGTCCGCTTCCGGAAAAACGAACGGGCGACGAAGTACCGTGGGAAATGCCAGCGAACTGCCCGAGCTGCGGCACGCCAACGCAGCAGTACGGTACCGACGTGGCCATCTATTGCCCCAACGTTTTGTGTCCCGGAAAACAGCTCGAAGGGTTGGTGCATTTCGCCGCGCGTGACGCACTCGACATTGATGGCCTGTCGTACGCGCGCATTGAACAACTGTTGGCGGCTGATCTGGTGCACGACTTCGCTGACTTGTTTGATGTCAACGTCGAACAGCTCACGAAGCTGGAGCGCTTCGCGAAAAAGAGCGCCGAAAATCTGGTGAAGGCAATTGACGAAGCACGCGCGCGACCGCTTTCGAAATTGCTGTTCGCACTTGGCATTCGACACGTCGGAGCTCAGGCGGCGGTACTGCTGGCCAAGAAGTTCGGCACGATGGACGCGCTGGCCGGAGCCTCACTTGATGAAATCGCAGGCATTCGTGGCATGGGCAGCACGATTGCTGAGTCAGTCGTGGACTATTTTGGCGATCAGTCTTCGT
>JBDTTO010000364.1:0-4417 GCA_039930585.1 Gemmatimonadaceae bacterium | reverse complement strand
ACGAAGGCAACAATACCCCCGTGCTCATCATGACAGCACTTGGCATGGAAGACGAGAAGTTACGCGGCTTTGGTTTGGGTGCCGACGACTACATCGTCAAGCCATGTGGTCTTCGCGAGATTCTCGCGCGAGTGCGCGCGTTACTCAAGCGCACGAGTACATCAACCATCGCGCAGCCGAACGTATTTCAGTTACACGATATCACCGTGGATTTTTCAGCGCGCACGGTGCAGCGCGACAACGAAGCACTACAGCTCAGACCCAAAGAGTTTGATTTGCTGGCCGCGCTCATTCGCCATAAAGGGCGCGTCGTTTCGCGCGACGAACTACTGCGCGAAGTGTGGGGCTACTCTGCGGGAACCGAAAGCCGGACGGTGGAAACGCATCTTGCGGCGTTACGTCAGCGATTGGGGGACGAACCGCAATCATCGCGGTACATCGTGACCGTGCGTGGTGCCGGGTATCGATTGGGCGAAACAAAAAAGTAGAAATGAATTGCGAACGCGCGGGTTTGCTTCTTACCGCATTCTGACAATGGGGCGTTAAAGCACAAGTAGAGTCCATGTGAGGGTGCGAGGTGCACTTCAACACCGGAGACTTGTTGTGTTTACTCGTTCGTTGCATTTCGGGGCAATAATTTTGTGCTGCGCCTTTGGACGCTTGGCCAACGCGCAGCAAACTGATGTCATTCGCGGTCGCGTCGTTGGCAGCGACGGCAAAGCCGTTGCAAACGTGTCCGTGTCAGCAACTTCGATTCCCAACAACGTAACGCGCGCGGGCAAAACCGATCGCGACGGTCGATACACCATCACGTTTGCCAATGGTGATGGCGATTACTGGGTTTCATTTGCCAGCATTGGATTCACGCCAAAACGTTTTGAGCTCAAACGTGTGGCCGATGAAGTTGTGTTGGTGGCCGATGCTCGCATGGAACGCAACGCGGAACTGCTGGCGGAGGTAAAGGTTCGCGCCGATCGTGCGCGCTCGGCACGAAATGGGGCCGCTGATCCGCTTGGCACCGAAAAAAGTGTTACGACGGTAGCGGTTGATCCGGCGCAGTCCGGCAATCTCGCGGCGTTGGCCGCATCTACACCCGGCGTGCAACTCATTCCTGGCGCTGATGGCAATCCGGATCAGTTTTCGGTGTTTGGATTAAGTGGTGATCAAAACAGCAGCACGCTGAATGGAATGGGATTTGGCGGTACCGATGTTCCGCGTGATGCTGCAACACGTTCATCGCTCGGCGTAACGCCATGGGATGTTTCGCGCGGCGGCTTCAGTGGCGGTCAACTCTCGCTCAAGACACAATCGGGGTCGAACTTCAGTTCGCGTGCCGTGAGCAGTCTGGTGAATGCGCCGCAACTGGAATGGACCGATCGCTCTGGTCGCGCCTTGGGCGCTGAATACGGATCGGCGTCGTTCGGTGCTGCCACCGCCGGCCCCATTTCGCTCGACAAGAGTTTTTACAGCGCAGGCTATCAGTTTGATCGACGCTCCAGTGATTTACCCACACTCGGCAATGCAAATCCCATCGCACTTGGCATTGCAGGGGTCGCGCGCGATTCGGTGACGCGTTTGCAATCGATTCTTGGTAAAGCCGGCGTGCCGTTGAGTGTGAAATCAACGCCATCGTCGCGTGTGAATGAGCGAGGGCTCTTTCTGGCCGCGTTTGATTTCGCGCCGCCAACATCGACCAGCGGGCAAGCAATCAATGTTACGGCAACGGGTTCGTTCAATCGCATCAATGCGCCGTTCGCGCAGGTGACCGGGCTGCCAACCAATGACATACAGACCACGACAATGTTTGGCGCGTTGCAGGCGCGGCAGACGAACTATGTGCGCGGTGGACTGCTGTCAGAATCGATGCTTGGTGTGAGTCAATCGCGCGTGACAACCGAACCATACCTCAAGCTGCCGGGCGGAATCGTGCGCGTTGCTTCGACGCTCGATGACGGAAGTTCGGGCATCACCGGTTTGTCTTTCGGTGGAAGTCGCGTTCAGGACACACGCAACATCAGCACGACGGCGTCGGGGGAAAATCAACTCTCCTGGTTCAGTCTGAATAACAAACACAGTCTCAAGTTCACGACTTCACTTCGTTATGAGGATTTTCAGCGCGATCTCACTGCGAATGCGCTGGGTAACTTTTCGTACAACTCGCTGGCCGATCTGAGCGCGGATAAACCGGTGGCGTTCACGCGTTTGCTGACGCCTCGCGTGTTATCGTCTCAGCAATTGATTGGCGGAATGTCGCTGGGTGATACGTATCGGGTACGTCCTGACTTTCAGTTGCAATACGGCGTTCGCGTGGATGGCAATCAGTTTCTGTCCACTCCAAAATCCAACGATTCGTTGCGGGCAACATTCGGAACCGACAATGCGCGCGTTCCCAATCGGTTGTATGTCAGCCCCCGTGTGGGATTCTCGTGGACGTATAGTGAAGCATCGCAGTTGGCAGTGGCGAACGGATTTGTACGCGGTCCACGTGCGGTAGTTCGCGGCGGAGTCGGAGTGTTTCAGAATACGCCCAGTGCAGAACTGATTGGCGCGGCATTGTCGAATACAGGATTACCAGATGCGACAAGACAGCTCGTTTGTGTTGGTACCGCTGCTCCAACGCCTAACTGGAATTCTTACGCAGCCGATCTCGCCAACATTCCGAACACATGCGCCGATGGGAGCGCCGGCACCGTGTTCGCCAGCAGCACTCCCGACGTCTCGTTGTTCAGTTCGCAATATCGCGCCCAGCAGAGCGTTCGCGGCAATCTGAATTGGAGCGGTCCTGTACTGGGAAATCGCATTGCCGCCGTTGTCGACGCCACGTACTCTCGCAATCGAAATCAGCAGGGAATGTACGATGTCAACTTCCGCCCTGATGTTCGTTTTTCATTGGCCGACGAAGCAGGTCGGCCGGTGTACGTACAGCCTGCCAGTATTGTCGCCGCCACAGGCGCAGTTGCGGCAACCGATGCCAGGACTTCGGCCAGGTTTGGTAGAGTTTCTGAAGTTCGTTCAAATCTAATGTCCACAACGCAACAGTTGATTGTTGGATTTCAGCCCGTCGCGTTCAGTTCACGATATAGCTGGAACTTGTCGTATGTGTTTACCAACACGCGTGACATTGCGTCGGGATTCAGCAGCACGGTTGGCGATCCGCGCGCAACCGCGTGGGGTCAGTCGTCCATGGCCGTGCCGCATCAACTGTCGTATGCGTTGTCGTACAACTTCTTTGACTGGTTGCCGGTCAGTTTGCGCGGATCATTCCAATCAGGACGACCGTACACGCCAATGGTCGCCAGCGACATCAACGGCGATGGTTACGCGAACGACCGCGCGTTTGTGTTTGACGCGAAAGCAGCGTCCGATTCCGCAATACGCAGCGGCATGCAGACCTTACTCGCGAATGGTTCAAGCGAGGTACGCGATTGCCTGTTGAAGCAGAACGCGTCTCTGGCCGGCCGTAACAGCTGTCGCGCACCGTGGACCAGCAGTTCAAGTCTCACGATTGGAATCAACGCGATTAAATTTCGCCTCCCGCAGCGCATGAATGTGTCACTGTATGTGAACAACGCATTTGGGGCGGCCGATCTGTTGTTGCACGGCGAGAACAAACTGCGCGGTTGGGGGCAATCAGCGTTGCCTGATCAAACGTTGTTGTTTGTGCGCGGGTTTGACGCAACTAATCGCAAATTCAAGTACGAGGTGAATCCGCGCTTCGGTGCGACAAACGCGAGTCAAACGCTCACGCGTAATCCGGTTGTGGTAACCGCGCAGGTTCGCCTGGACATCGGATACACACGCGAGCGGCAGTTACTCACACAGTCGCTTGATCGCGGTCGAGTGCGTCCGGGCAATCAGTCGACGGACACGGAATTGCGTGGGATGGGCGGAACACTCATTCCGCCAAACCCGATGACGCTGATTCTCGCGCAAGCGGATTCGCTCAAACTCACGCGAGAGCAGGCGGACAGTTTGGCTACGCTCAATCGCACGTACTCGATAGCGTTCGAAGAAATCTGGACCCCCGTCGCGCAAGCGTTGGCGGCGCTTCCGGCCATCTACGATCGCAAGGCGGCGTACGCGCAATATCGCGCGGCTCGTGAATCATCAATTGACGTGCTGTTGCGCATGGCGCCGTCGGTGCGACGAATGTTGTCGCGCGAACAGCTACGTCGATTACCGACGCAAGCGCTGACGTCGCTCGACACGCGATATCTCGCGTCCGTGCGCTCTTCAACAGCGGGTGGCGCGAGCATGGGCGCGCTGGCAATGCTGGCGCAAATGGGTTGGACTGGCGGCACCGTCGACGCGTCGGCGACGGCCGTCATGCTGCACCGATAGTCCGATGACAACGGCGCGTACGAAGCCGGCGTCAATCGGCGTACCATTTTTCTGCGACTCTGACCCCATTGATCGG
>JBDTTO010000363.1:0-4424 GCA_039930585.1 Gemmatimonadaceae bacterium | reverse complement strand
ACCCAATGTGATCGCCGGCTTCGGTGTAGTAATACAAAGCACAGGCGTGCGGATCTGTGGCCGGACATGTGAGCAGCTTTTCGCCGGTGACTTCGCTGAGCCACGAAATGAGCTCAGGCGATTGATACAGCGCGTGAATTGACGGCGCGTGTTTGGCGACGTCAAAGTAGCTGACACTACCGCCCTTCTTGATGCGCGGGACATAGTTGCGATTGATCAGCGGGCGCGCCTCATTCGCTTCCGCAATCAGACGCGCGAGCTGTTCTACATCGATAAAGTTTTCGACGAACAGGAATTCGTCCTGCTCTCGATATTTTGGCGTAACTGCGCTTGCCGCAATCATGATGGAACCAAGGCCGACGGTTGATGTGAAGCAGGTTTGAATTTTTCTGCGCGAACCTGCCAGCCCCACGTGATGGCTGCGATGACAAATGTTGCGAGATACATGCCCTGTTCAGCCAATGGCCATAGGTTCGCGCCGGATGCTCCGGTCAGTCGCAGGATCCAGGCACTGCCGAATCGTAATGCGGTGTACGCGAATAGTAATTTTGCAACGCGACGTGTTGGTGTGCGGCCAATCACCACGAATGCGAGCAGAAATACCAGTGGAATTTTGGCGAGAATGAACGGGAGGAAATATTGCACCTGCAGCTCAACCAGATGCGCCGGAAAAATGCTGTACAGAAAGCTCCACTCCAAACTGCTGGCCAGCCATCCGCACGTGAGCGTGAACGCGCCTGTGATGATGAGCGCATCAACCCAGGCGTCATCACGACGGCGCGCAATAAGAAACAGCGCGGCAAAAAAGAGATCAATCCACGCAAGCTGGTAAAGCGGCAGTCGCAGCGTGAAGTAAATCAGCGATTGCAGAATTACAATCAATGCCATGCGACGACTGGACGCGTTTTCGGTTGTCCACAACGCGATCAAACCGGCCAACAGCACAATCCCACAAGCGGCCGCGTGGTCCCATACACGAAACTCCAGCAGCGCGAGCACGGCCGTACACACAAGCGCCGAACGCCACGGCGCGTTTCGTAAATGTGTGGTAAAAGTTCCTGCGAATGATGATTGGGCAACTGACGATTCTGATGTCGGCGTTGACGCACTCCGGCCAAGCAGCACCAGAAATTTCGCGGCGATTGCAATCACATAAAGCGGTATCAGCGCACGGAGTTCGGTGGGCGCACCCACTAATCCCGATCCGCTGAAATCGGCGCCCATCAACCGAGTGACAAACCAGAGGCCGATCGCAACGATTGCCAAACGTGATTGCCATCCTTGCTGTGTTGCGGCCAAGCCAAGTCCGACGATCAACAGGGGAAACAGAGAAATCGTTGGCGCGATGCGCTGCTGCAGCGAGACTTCAACGGCAAACGGGACGAATATGGTGAAGAAAACAGTTGCCGAAATATCGGCGCCGCCCACGAGTCGCACCAACGACCATCCCAGTACCGCGGCGCAAAGCGCAACAACAATTGCCAGCAGATAATCACTCACATTGGTGCTGGCGTGTTGCACCGCAGACCGGTTCACAACAGCGGAATCCGCAACAATGGGCAGGAATTGTGCAAGCGAACGCGTGTCATACGGCGCGGACCGAAGTGTGATACCAATCGCGTGGCTCACGATGTAGCGAAGATTTGTCATCGCCAACGGGCCAACCACAACGCCGGGTTTCACATCGGGACCAAGCAACAGACCGAACGTCGGAATTGAAATGCCGGTTTTGTGCTCGCCCAACGGCGAATGTCCGTGATCGCCATACACGAGCAGATAGTCATTGGGTTGTCTGGCCGCCGCAAACGCCGCTACCAGCGAATCCGCATAGGCGAACTCATGACGGTACCGCTCCGAATGAATTCCCGTCTCATGCGCAACCCAGTCCGCGGACTCGTAGTGACACACCACGATATCAAACTTCTCATCACGAAACGCGTTCAGCGCCATCGCTGGTCGTTCGTGATCCAGTGCATACATGTCCGAGCCATTGCGTGCTGGCACGCGCTGTTCGAAGTATGGGCCAAACTGCACCCACGGTTCCTGCGCGACCACGAGTGTATGCTTTCCCAGTCGCGATGCATCCAGAAAGAACGAGCCAATAGGCAGCGCGTGAAAACTGAAATTCTGAACGAGATTCACCAGTTGCGTTTCCTCGCGCCCCGAAAACGCTGCGCGTACGGCTGGAATGGTGAAGCCCTCGAACACAGTCTCCAGTTGCCATGACGCGCCCTGTTTCCGCAACCGCGCCACCTGCGGCATAAACGTCGAGTCGATTGCCGTTTCATAACGCCAACTGTCGATGTGCAGAATAAGCAGCCGCGCATGATTGGTCGTATCAACGGACGCGACGCCCGGATCAACCACCATGGCCGGCGGATTCACGCGATCAACCAACAGCGACGCGGCTACAGCGGCCGAGAAAACGGCAACGGTAACGACGATAAGTCGCGCGAGCAGTTCGAGCGATTTGCGTAAATGAAAAGTGTGCAGCATGTCCGCGAAACTTGGACACACTGCACACCTCGCGCTACGACTACGATCTATGACTTCATGAACAGAACTCTTTGGAGCCAGTTGCGGTGTTCAATCCGCCGCTGGTTTATGCGCGTTACGCACTCATGGTCGCAAATGCACGGACGCTCCCGGCCTGCGCCAACATTTCTTCGGTAACGGTCCACAAACGCTTCGCATTGTCTGCATCCAACGCGTACGGCTGCACGCCCGTGCGTGTACCCGCTTGATGCTGCGCGGCTTCGTTGCAGTCCTCGAAATAACGTCCGCCAATGCCCGCAACCAGCGGCGACGTTGCAACGAGTACGGACGTCGCAGCGCCCTGTTCGGGCGTTTTCGGGACGAACGTGACACCGCCGGTGGCCGCGCGCAGTCGGTTCAACTCTTCTTCGGTCACGTGGCGCTGCAGCGCGGTGCGAATGGAACCCGGCATCAAACTGTTTACGTAAATGCCGTCGCTGGCCCAACGCTTCGTTGCTTCGACGGCAAACAACACGTTGGCGGTCTTTGATTGCGCGTACGCCGCCCACGGTTCATACGGACGTGTGTTGAAATGGATGTCTTCAAACACGACGGGCGATCGCAGGTGCGCCGCCGAACTCACAGACACAACGCGCGCACCGTGCGCAGCCGTCAACGCGCGCTTGAGTCCAGTCGTGAGCTGAAAATGTCCGAGGTGGTTGGTCGCAAACTGGAGTTCCCAACCTTCGGCGGTGCGTGTTTCGGGCGACGCCATCACGCCCGCATTGTTGATCAGAATGTGCAGCGGCCCGATCCAGCGTTTGACAAACGCTGCAATCGATTCGCGGACCGAGAGATCAAGCTCGGATACCATGACGTTGGTGTTGCCGGTGCTGGTCGTGATTTCGTCGGCCACACGTTCGCCGACCTGGACGTCGCGCACGGCAAGGATGACTTCGGCGCCGGCGCTGGCCAGCGCGCGGGCGGTTTCGACACCGATACCAGAGGCGCCGCCGGTGACGATGGCGCGCTTGCCGGTCAGGTCAATTCCGGCGATGACTTCGGCGGCGGTGGACGTGACGCCAAAAGGAGTTGTGATTCGCATGGGGATACGCTCTCGGCTGACGGTTGATGATTGGCGAACGGAGCCGAGTGGGTTATGTTTGACTAACCGGAGGCTCCTCCGCTACGGCAAAAACATAAACGGAGGCCCCTCCGTTTCGCAAGTCCGACCATTCCGCCGAGTGTGGAGCAGGTTGAGTCAGCCTTCAGGACAGAGTGAAAAACGTGGGAAACGCCCCGGAAACTGAAAACGAACCGCGCCGTCGGAAGGACGCGCTTGAAAACCGCGAGCGGCTGCTGACTTCGGCGGTTGAGGCGTTCACCCGCGACGCCAATGCGCCATTGGATGGCATTGCCCGGGCAGCGGGTGTCGGCATTGGCACCTTGTATCGGCACTTTCCAACGCGTGAAGCGCTCATCGAAGAGGCCTATCGCAACGAGCTGGAAAAGCTTACCGGTGCGGCTCCGGAATTATTGCGCGATCATGATCCCGATGCGGCGATGCGCGAAATGATGAACCGCTTCATCGACTACGTCGGCGTAAAGCGCGGCCTGGCCGACGCGTTGCGCGCGGTGGTGGCCGGTGGTGGAAATCCGTACAACCAGAGTCGCGCGCGCCTCACCGAATCGATGGAGCTGTTGTTAACTGCGGGTCAGCAGTCCGGCGTCTTTCGGACGGATATCAATGCGGAGGATCTCATGAGCATGGCCGGAATGTTTCTGAACATTGGTGATGACGTGGCCAAGGCGCGTCGAATGGCGGCGGTTTTGGTGGACGGACTGCAGGCGCGATAGGCTCGAAATAGGGCGTCGCGTTTCGTGAGAGGCGTTCGCGCGCTCACCTCGTGCGCAGTACCTTGTTTTCAAGGGTTTGGTCTCACTCGCGC
>JBDTTO010000362.1:0-4429 GCA_039930585.1 Gemmatimonadaceae bacterium | reverse complement strand
ACCATGGACGAATTGCTGGAGAACTACAACAACAGCGGCACATTAACGATGATCGCGCAGGAATTTGTGAAATGGGATCAGTATGTTCGCTGCATGGTGCTGGGGCGTGAGCATGTTTTGCCGATGCCGTACGATCCGGGACAGAAAAAATACATTCCCGATCCCGATTATCTGTCGGATGAGATTCGCGATCACTGCGTGAGAGACGCGCTCACGCTGTGCAACGCGTTGGGCTATGACATGAACACTGTTGAATTTGCGGTGAAAGACGGCGTGCCGTACGCCATCGATTTCATGAATCCGGCGCCGGACATGGACATTTATTCGCTTACGCCCAGTTACTTCGAGTGGGTTGTTGAGCACATGGCGGACATGGCAATCAAGATGGCACTCGCGCCGCAGCCCGCAGTGGGTACGGGTCCAACGTTTGCGCAACGCTAAGCAATGAGCGCGGCATTCGTTGACGGAACGCAAGCGCCCGCATCACCGGCCGCACCGTTGGAGCACTATCATGCGCTGTTGACCAACAACGACCTCGGCGCGGCGTCGCAGGAAACGTTGGTCGACATGTTGCGGCGCGACAATTTGTTTTTTGGTGATCGGCCACTGTGCGGCGTGCTGCGGCCGCGCTTCCTCACGATGGCGCAATACAAACACATTGCACTCGGCTGCAAGCTTGTGGCGAGCGCGTTTGAAAAATTGCGCGTCGCGGCAATGCAACGACCCTGGTTGCGCGAACAGTTTGGATTGCAGGATTGGGAAGAACAGCTCATTCATGCGGATCCTGGATTCGCAGTTGCAAGCCCGACCTCGCGACTTGATGCGTTCTATGCACCGGGTGAAGGTGGGTTGAAGTTCACCGAGTTCAATGCGGAAACGCCGGCGGGCGGTGCGTACAACGATGCGTTGTCCCGTGCAATGATGGCGTTACCTGTGATGCACGAATTTGGTCGCACACACGTGGTGCAACCGATTCCGGCTGCGCCCAGCATTATTCACGCGCTGCTGACCGCCTATCACAGTTGGCGCGGCGTCCGTGATGTTCCCGAAGTTTGCATTCTGGACTGGGCTGAAGTGCCAACGCGCAGTGAGTTTGTCCTGTTCGAAAAGGAATTCACCGCACGCGGCATTCCAGTGTTTATTGGCGACCCACGCGATGCCGAATACACCGATGGCACGTTGTATGTTGGCGGACGAAAGGTCACGCTGATCTACAAACGTGTGTTGATCGACGAATTGGTGGATCGTTGCGGACTATATGGTCCAGTTGTGAAAGCAGTGCGCGATGGCGCGGTGTGTATGGTCAATCCATTTCGCTGCAAGGTGCTGCACAAGAAAGCGTCGCTCGCGGTTGTGAGTGATGAGGCCAACGAAGACTTGCTTAACAGCGACGAACGCAAAGCCGTTGCCGCGCATGTGCCATGGACGCGAGTTGTCACCGAACGCAAGACACGTCACAACGCCGATGAAGTCGATCTCATTCCGTGGGTGGCGGCGAATCGTGAACGGTTGGTGCTCAAGCCCAACGACGAATACGGCGGCAAGGGAATCGTGTTGGGCTGGACCGTTGATGACGCGCAGTGGAGCGACGCAATCAAGGTTGCACTGTCGGCGCCGCACATCGTGCAGGAGCGCGTCACGGTTCCGAGTGAGACGTGGCCTGCGTGGGAAGGAAACAGCGTTCACTTCGGCGAACGCATGCTGGATACTGCACCATTTTTGTTTGACGGAAGCGTGATGGCGGGATGTCTCACGCGTATTGCAACCGACCCGTTGTTGAATGTGACAGCGGGCGGTGGGTCAAACGTGCCAACATTTCTTGTAGAGGAACGCTGATGTCGAACGTCCCGCGTGCACACGTAACGCGTCCCGTCATTGGCTTGACGACACAGACGCTGCATTCCATCGATGGAATTCCGACGGGACTGCCGCAGTCATGGGTCATGAATCAGCGCTACTTTCATGCCGCGGCTCAGGCCGGTGCAATTCCGTGGATGATCCCGCTGCTCGACGACGACATTCCGACACTGCGCGAGATCTATCTGCGCCTGGACGGTCTGTTGATTCCGGGTGGTGTTGATATGGACCCGCGTCAGTACGGTGAAGACGTTCGCAAGGAGTGCGGCAATCTCGACCCGGCACGTGACACAGTCGAGTTGCAACTGACCAAGTGGGCAATTGAAGATGGAAAGCCGGTACTTGGTTTGTGCCGCGGCCTTCAAGTCATCAACGTTGCGCAGGGCGGATCACTGTGGCAGGATCTGTCTTCGCAAAATCCAAAGTTTGGCAAACACGATTTTTTTCCAACAACCGGCTTTGAGCGCGACTACCTCGCACACGAAGTTGACCTGAAAAGTGGAACACGGTTACAAACGCTGCTTGACGAACCGCGCGTACAAGTGAATTCAATGCACCATCAGGGGATCAAGAACCTTGGTGATTCGCTGGTTGCTTCGGCCGTGTCGGACGATGGCTTGATTGAAGCCGTCGAAGGGAAGGGTGATGCATTCCTCGTAGGAGTTCAGTGGCATCCCGAAGTGTTCGAGATGGCTGAGCCGCATACCGGTCACCTGTTTGGTGGATTCATCAAGGCCGCGTGCGAGTGGGCTGAGCAACACGGTTCAACGCGCAGCGACCGTTAGTTCGCAGCAAACGATGAACGAGAGTTGGTCAACGACAGTTGATCAACTACAACTGATGTCAGTGCCAGGTTTGTCATAGCATTTAAACGTGTTGGGCCCACGCGGCCCGGAGGCGTACATGCAGGCTCCGTCACTCACGGTCGGCATTGAAGAGGAATACCAGATCATCGATCCGGTTACGCGTGATCTTACGCCCGGTTTCGAGCAGCTGGTTACCAGCGATCACGCAATTCTGGCCGAGGTGAAGGCGGAGCTGCATCAGTGTCAGGTGGAAATTGGAACGCAACCGTGTGCGAATATTGCGGACCTGCGAAAAGATCTGACGAATCTGCGCCGACTCGTGATTCAGGCGGCCGGCCAGCATGGTTTAACAATCGCGGCGGCTGGGACTCATCCATTTTCGAACTGGATGAATCAGGAGATGACGCCGAAAGAACGGTACCTCGGCGTGAAAGCTGAGCTCCAGGATCTCGCACATCGATTGCTGATTTTCGGAACTCACGTGCACGTTGGCATTGAAGACCCGGAATTCCGCATCGACTGTCTGAACGCGGCGCGTTACGTGTTACCGCACATTCTCGCGCTGTCCACCAGTTCTCCGTTCTGGTTTGGACGCAACACTGGATTGCATTCGTATCGCAGCATTGTCTTCAAGAATTTCCCGCGCACCGGTGTGCCGCGCATCTTGCAAGGATGGAGCGACTACACGGACCTCGTGGACACGTTGGTGCGCACCAAGAGTATTCCCGACGGATCAAAAATCTGGTGGGATGTGCGTCCGCACTATCGTTATCCAACGCTTGAGTTCCGCATTTGCGACGTCAATACAAGAGTCGACGAAGCGATTTGTGTAGCCGCAATTCTGCAGGCAGTTGTTGCGAAGATGTGGAAGTTGCGTCGCGACAATCTGACGTTCCGTGTATACGCGTCCGATCTGATCGAAGAGAACAAATGGCGCGCCGTGCGTTACGGGTTGGGCGGTAACCTGATCGACTTCGGAAAAAAAGCCGAGTCGCCGGCTCCGGTGCTCATTCGCGAGTTGGTGCAATGGTTTCTCGACGACGTGCTCGACGAACTTGGTACGCGCAAGGAAGTCGAGTACGCATTCAAGATTCTCGAGGGCGGATCGAGTGCGCAGCGGCAATTGGCAACGTATGCGCGCACTGGCGATCTGCGCGCGGTTGTTGACCAGATCATTCGCGAAACCGCCGAAGGAGTGACGGAGCCGACGCTTGGTCCGCCGCTGGACTCTTTGAATGATCCACTCGTGTCGAGAGCGCCGGGCACGCTCGCCGCGCCGCATGCGTCAAGTGATAGTGCGCGCGGGCAATCGATGCCCTGATTTTGTGCAGGGCCAGGTCAGCGCGTCGGTATGGCCAGCTGATGGCCGAACCACAACGTCCCTCACCTGGCCACACTAACGCGCTTACCACAAAGTGGTCGTCATCCGTTCAATTACGGAGCCTCAGTGCGTATCGATTGGGTGTAAGTACTTATATGACAACAAGGTGCGCATCTATATGATCTCTTCAAGGCATTAGGCGACAAGGAATGTCGCCTTTCGGAATCACTTAGAGAGGACTCATCGGGATGCGCCGTTTGTCTGCAGAACTCACCCGTGGCGCGCGTGTCGCGACAGCGTTGATAACGGTTCTCACGTTGGGGGCTTGTAACGACGAAGCCGCTCCCAGTGGGCCAAATACCGACGGCGGCGAAGCCGCGGTGAATACCATCGTGACCACCGGTCCACTCAATGGGTCCAGCAACGACACGCTCATTGCGTTCAG
>JBDTTO010000361.1:0-4434 GCA_039930585.1 Gemmatimonadaceae bacterium | reverse complement strand
GATTGCAGCGAGTCCAATTCCAAGCGCGATGCCAAGCGCTGCGCCGAACACGCTCAGCGTCGCCGACTCCACAAGAAATTGCGACATGATGTCCCGTTTGCGCGCACCCAGTGCCTTGCGCACTCCGATTTCGCGTGTGCGTTCGGCAACGGCTACCAGCATGATGTTCATGATGACCATCGCGCCAACGACCAAACCGATTGCCGGCAGCGCCGTTCCAAACAGCACCAGCTTTGATTTGATGTCGTCGAAAAATGCGAGCGCCGCGTCTTGTGTTTCCAGGACGAAATTGTCTTTGCGTCCCGGTCCAAGTCGTCGTGCGGCGCGCAACACTTCCCGGGAGTTTTCGATCCCATCGGCGACCATTTCCGGGCTGGACGCCTGCACAACCATGCTCTGAAAATCACCACGCGGCGAAATCAATCGGCCAAGCGGACTGGTGAACGGCGCGATCGCGAGACGATCAAGCGAGAAACCAAAAACGGAGCCCTGCTTTTCAATAAGACCAATTACCTGATACGGCACACCGCCAATGCGCAGTTCGCGTCCAATGGGGTCAAGCGCTTTGAAGAAATGATCCGCGACTTCAACACCGATGACAACTACGCGGGCGCCCGAATTTTCATCCTGCTTGTTGAACGGGCGACCGCTTGTAATGCCGAACTTCTTGATGACGAAATAGTCGGCCTGCGTTGCAACGGCTTGAACCTGGCGCTGTTTGCTGTACGCAGAAATTGCGTACGTGAAGTTCTCGCTGGTCATGGCGGAGCGCGTGCCTTCGGGCAACACGCTCTTCACGAGATCCGCTTCATAGGGGAAGAGCAGGGGGCGCCGCATGATCTCGCGCCAGTCCTGCTGATCATCGTCCGGCGTGAAATCGTTGGAGCGCCGTAACGTGAACGTGTTCACGCCAAATAATTTTCCCGCGAAATCATTTTCGACGTAGTTGCTCATGCCTTCCACGATGGAAACCACCGCGATAAGAAACATCACGCCAATCGTAACGCCGATCAGCGTGAAGAAGCTCTTGAGCTTTTGTACGCGAATTGTGTTGAGCGCCAGAACAATTGCTTCGAAAAATGGCATGAAGTAGTCGGGTCGACGCAGTTGCGATTCGCAAACCGCGTCAGGTGACCGCTACTCGTAAGCCGCTACTCGTAGCGTAGTGCTTCCACCGGATCCATTCGCGCAGCACGCGA
The DNA here is from genome assembly GCA_039930585.1 of Gemmatimonadaceae bacterium. Classification (GTDB taxonomy): domain Bacteria; phylum Gemmatimonadota; class Gemmatimonadetes; order Gemmatimonadales; family Gemmatimonadaceae; genus Gemmatimonas. Next base: position 3,235 of record JBDTTO010000361.1, on the reverse strand, counting down.
CGCCGGCAGAAGTCCAAACAGAATGCCTGTGAACGCGCTGGACAGCAGGGCCGCAATGACGGCCATCGGCGGGATTTCGGCTGCAATTGGCGTGAACTTCCGGATCGCGATTGTCACCAGCCAACCGACGAACAATCCGATGCTCCCGCCAATCAGTGTCAACGTTGCAGCCTCTACGAGGAACTGCCACATGATGTTTCCCTTGGTTGCACCAAGCGCTTTCCGCACACCGATTTCGCGGGTGCGCTCAGTAACCGAGATCATCATGATTGCCACAACGCCCACGCCGCCGACCAGCAGTCCTACGGCGGAAAGCGCCACCGTCACAAGGAAGAACACGCCGAAGATCTTGTTGTACGTCTCGAACAACTTGTCTTGCGTGAGGATTGCAAAAGTCGATTCGTCCCTCGGGCGCAGTCCGCGCATTCCGCGCAGCGTTGCCGTGATGTCGTCGATGGCGAGTTCACGCGCATTGGGCGCGTCACCGCGTGGCTTGACGGCAAGTCCCATGTCGTTGATTCGGGCGCCCAAATGACGAACCACGGAGAACACCGGCATTACCGCTTTCACACGGTCGCCACTCAGGAAACTGGCCTTGTCCTCGTAAACACCGATCACCTCGAACGGCGTGCCGTTGAGCATGACCTGCTTTCCAATCGGGTCGAGTTCGCCCAACAGTCGTTCGGCCAGCAACTTGTTGAGCACGACCACGCGTTGGCCCGTTTGTGCTTCTGATTCAGTGAACGCGCGACCTTGGGTAACGTCAGGGCCACTGAGCTGCGCCCAGTTTCCGGAATACGCTTCAATCGAGATTGACGGCAAATTTGTGTTGCGAAATCTTGCTGACGCAGACCAGTTGACCTGCATCCCTACCTGATCAACCGTTGAAAGCTGGCCCAGGGCTTCAGCTTCGCGCACACTGATGGACGGATTTCGCAGCCACGTGCATGTATTTTCGCTGCCATCGCAGTTTTCGAATACGATGGGATACCGCTGCACGAAGAATGTGTTTGGTCCAGCGGCGGCGAGGTCGCTCGCCACTGAATTGTTAATTCCGTGCACACCGGCCGAGATCGCGACCACAACAAACACACCGATCGCGATGCCGAGAATGGTGAGACCAGCGCGCACTTTGTTTGCGCGCACGGAATCCAGCGCAATGCGAACACCTTCACTGACGGCAAAAACTTTGGTAGTCAGGCTCATGACTTACTCCTGACGAAGTGCAGCGATTGGATCGAGCAACGATGCTCGACTTGCAGGATAGACACCCGAGATAATTCCAACACCCGCTCCGATGGCAATACCGAGGAAAATTGACCATGGCGCCACTGCGGCCGGAAGGGGAGTGGTAAACGCGATGATTTGCGCCAACGCAATGCCCAACGCGACACCAATCGCGGAACCAAGTATGCCGAGGACTGATGATTCAATAAGAAACTGCGAGAGGATATCGCGACGCTTCGCGCCCAGCGCTTTGCGCACGCCGATCTCGCTCGTGCGCTGCGAAACAGCGACGAGCATGATGTTCATGATGACGATTGCGCCAACGACCAACCCGATGGCTGGCAACGCAATACCCGCCATCACGAGATAGCCCTGGATCTTGTTCCAGAACGCCAGCGCTGATTCTGAAGACTCGAGAGCGAAATTGTCTTTCTGTGCCGGACGCAGGTGTCGGCGCGCTCGCATGACGGCGCGCGCACCTTCCATTGCGTCGGGAATGCCCGCTTCGTTTGGTGACTGAATTGTCAAACCGTCAACGATATTCGGTTTCGAGTTCAGGAGACGGCGAATCTGAGAATGCCACGGCGCAACGATGAAGTTGTCCATCGACATTCCGAAAATTTTGCCCTGCGGCTCAGCAACACCGACAACCTGATACGGGATGCCGCCGATTTTCACTTCACGTCCAATCGCATCAAGACCCGGAAACAGACGGTCTGCCGCGTCGATGCCGATGACGACCACCTTTTCTCCGCTCGTCAGTTCCTGCGGCGAAAGAGGGCGGCCCGTTTTCATCGCGAGACTTTTGATTTCGAAATAATCTCCATCAACCGCATTGACCTGCATGCGACGCGGGCGCGCGCTTTCGGCGGACGAAACGTCGATTTGGTCGTTGCTGTAGACGAACGTCTTCGTACCGGCCGGCAGCGCTTCGCGTACCGGCTCGACGTCGCCAATCTCGAGACGCGGGCGCTTGCGATATTCTTCCCACACCGAGCGATCTACTTCGCCGATATTGATGTTGGGACGGCTGCGCAGCTCGAAGCTGTTGAGCGGAATGAGTTTTCCGACCAGATCGTCTTTCATGTAGCGTCCCATGCCTTCGACAATGGACACTACCGTGATCAGAAACATTACGCCAATGCACACTCCGAGGAGTGTGAATGCACTCTTCAATTTCTGAGTGCGAAGCGTTTGGAGCGCGAGCTTGACGGCTTCAAAGACGGGCACGGGGACTATTTCTCAGTAGGCGAGGGAACGCGCCCCAGGACAACCAGCCGGCAGCGTGTTGGCAGTGTGCCGAACACGCTGCGTTAAATCGAGGCTAGTGTCCGCCGGGAACGTCGATGCCAAGTTTGGCAGCGAATTGATCGCGACGTTCGTCGCTTGAAAGCACGCCGTCGCGCAAAACGACAACACGTTTGGCGTGTGCAGCAATGTCCGGCTCGTGTGTCACCATGACGACCGTTTGACCCTGCGTCGAAAGGTTTTCGAACACGCGCATGATTTCTTCGGACGTTTGCGAATCGAGGTTACCGGTCGGTTCGTCAGCCAGCAGAATGGACGGGCGGTTTACGAGTGCACGCGCGATGGCGACACGCTGACGCTGACCACCAGACAATTCGTTAGGGCGGTGATGATAACGCGCACCAAGCTGCACCGAATCGAGTGCCTCCTTTGCGCGCTCATGCCGCTCTGACGCCGAAACGCCAGCGTACACCAACGGCAGTTCAACATTCTGCAGTGCGGTTGCGCGTGGCAGCAGGTTGAACGTTTGAAATACGAAGCCGATTTCCTTGTTGCGAACACGCGCGAGTGCGTCATCCGACATCGCAGAAACGAGCATTCCGTTCAACCAATACTCGCCGGCGTTTGGTGTATCGAGGCAACCGACGAGATTCATGAACGTCGACTTGCCGGATCCGGAAGGACCCATGATCGCGACGTATTCGTTTCGACGAATGGCGAGATCGACGCCACGCAACGCGCGCACAATTTCACCGCCCAT
>JBDTTO010000360.1:0-4438 GCA_039930585.1 Gemmatimonadaceae bacterium | reverse complement strand
CGTGAAGCTGCTCGGCAATCAGGACACGTTGTTCACGAACAGCGGCCGTTCGTGGTTCTATCACTGCGTAATTGCGGGTCACGTTGATTTCATCTTCGGCGCCGGCATCGCGATGTTCGAGGACAGCGACATCATCTCGAAGGATCGCGGCAGCAAAACGAACAACGGCTACGTGGCGGCACCAAGCACGAACAAGGCGCAACAATACGGTTTGGTATTTCTCAACAGTCGCTTGAAGAAAGAATCGCCGGAGATGGCGGCGAATTCCGTGACGCTTGGTCGTCCGTGGCATCCATTCGCTGATCCGAATGCAGTGGGTCAGGCGGTGTACATCAACTGCTGGATGGACAATCACATTGGCGACAAGGGTTGGGATCGTATGTCGAGCGTGGATTCAACCGGCACGCGCGTTTGGTACGAGCCCGAGAGCGCGCGGTTTTTTGAGTTCGGCACGACTGGGCCAGGTGCGGTGAAGGGCACCGCGCGGCGTTTGTTGACTGAGGCGCAAGTAGCCACGTATTCGCGAAAGAATGTTTTCGGGGACTGGACGCCGGTTCCGTGACGTAGCGAACTGCAGTTCCACTTAGCGCCTCCGCGTGAAATCAACTTCACCACCCCGCATCAATCCAAATGCAAAACAAAAAGAAGCGGCGGCGAGCATTTTGCTCACCGCCGCTTTTGACTTCTCAGAAGCTGAAGCTTACCAACCAGGATTCTGCGTGATCAACTTGTTCAAATCAATCGCGCGCTGCGGAATCGGCATCAACTTGAACTTATCCGCAATCGCCACCTCGGCCTTCGGATACTTGCTGTTCTTGAATGCGTTCGCCTTTCCCAGCGCCATGCTGGCCGCGATGCGCGCCTTCGCCCAATCCCAGTTACGCTGACTGTCGAAGAATGCGTTCGGGCCCTCAACCGCCAACTCCCAGCGACGCTCCTGGAAGATCGCGTCCTTGAACCCCTGTTTGTCGAGCGTGCCCGCAAGTGCGGTCAATCCCGCTCGCGTACGCACTGCATTGATCGCGCCCAAACCTTCCGTGTTCGGACCACCGTTCACTTCGTTTGACGCTTCAGCAATCATCAACAACAAGTCCGCGTAACGCATCACGATGTAGTTCGGCTCTTCCTGACCCGCCGACACCAGCGTTGGATCGATCCACTTGTTGATGTACGGTGAATCCGCGCCGTACGTGCCTGAAGCAGTTGCGGCCGCTGTGTACAGCACTGTTGTTCCGTTCTTGTGTGGGAACGATTGCACGAACAACGCGGTTTTCCGTTTGTCCGTCGCAGCATACGAATCATAAAACGGCTGCTCGGCCTCAAATGAACCGTTCTGCGATGCGCCCCATGTGCTGTTACGCGGCACCATGTGGTTGCCGATGCGACCACCCAATCCCTGTTGACGCGTGTTCTGAATATCGAAGATAACTTCGGTGTTGTTCTCGTTGCTGAGATTGAACAGCGTCGAGATATCCGGAACCAGGCTGTAACCACCGTCTGTCACAACCTGATTCGCCATCGTCAGCGCAGACTGAAAGTCAGCCGCCGTTCCGACTCCAGTGCCACCGCGCTGCAGATACACTTTTGCCAACAACGCTTTTGCCGCACCCTTCGATGCACGACCAATGTCTGCGCCTGTGTACGCCGACTTCGCTGGCAATACCGTGATCGCATCAGTCAAATCGGTGATGATCTGCGCATAGACCTGTGCCGCGGTGTTACGCGGAATTGCCAGGCTATCAAGCGAAGTCGTTTCCGTAACACGAAGCGGCACACCACCAAACAACCGAACGAGATTGAAGTAGTTGAGCGCCCGCAGAAACTTTGCTTCGCCAACAATGCGTGAGCGCAGTGTCGCATCCATCTGAATGCCAGGAACCCGATCAACGACCGAGTTCGCACGGTTGATGGCCGCGTATGCCGACTGCCACACAGAGTAGATGTACGAATGCGAGGGAGTGAACGTGTAATTGTCCACGAGGCTTCGTTCATTCGTTGCGCTCAAGTACACAGTGACCGCTTCGGCCGGAAACTCCGTCAGCATGACAAAGTTGCGGCCGTAGTAGTTGTCGCCCGTGGTGTTGATGAATGACGCATAAACGCCGGAGATCGCGGCAATCGCGTCACCAGCAGTTTGATAGAAGTTGGTTGCACCAACAAAATCGTACGGAACTTCAGTCAGGAACTTGTCGTCGTTACACGCCGGCATCACTGCCGAGGCAATGGTCACGAGCGCGAGAGCGCTCAGTCGCTTCCGCATGGGTGGTCTCCGCTCAGTAGGAAAGATTGAGGCCGAACGTCCAGGTGCGTGCCAACGGATACGCGCCCACGTCGATGCCACGATTGAGATTGCCAACGCCCTGACTGCTGACGTCAGGATTGAATCCGCGATACTTCGTGCTGGTCCAGATGTTCGCGCCCGTCACGTAAAAGCGCGCTGATTCAAACCCGCGGCCCTTGATCCATGACTTCGGAATTGCGCGCGTGAGTGTGACCGTACGCAAACGGAAGTAGCTGCCATCCTGCAGCAGGAAGTCCGTGAACTCTGCGCCCAGTGCACCAGGCGCCGAGTTGATTCGCGGAAACTTGCCGTTGTGATTGTCCGGCGTCCAACGATCGTAGTAGCGATCGCGCGTGACGTTGGTGATCGGGCTGCCACCTTCAACGCGATACAAGTTGAGATTCAGGATGTCCGTACCAAACACGCCATCAAACAATCCTGACAGTTCGAATCCTTTGTACGAAATCGTGTTCTGCAAACCAAGCAGGTAATCCGGATTCGGATTGCCGATGATCGTGCGATCATTTGCGTCAATGATGCCGTCGTTGTTGATGTCGACGTAGCGCAGCGCGCCCTGCGTGATGCGAGCGCCGCTTACCGTCACCTTGTACGCGTTGGCTTCGGCGGTGTCGCGAATGATGCCGTCCGTCTTGTAGCCGTAGAACGCGCCAAGCGGCTGTCCAACCTGCACCAGTGTTCCGCTTGATCCGAGATCGGGCGCGATGCTGGATGTCGCGAATATGCGGTTAACGCCGCCAAGATCGAGCACCTTGTTGCGATTGCGCGTGTAGCTCACCGTGCTCGTCCACGAGAATGCGTTCGAGCTGGATTCACCCTTGAACGGCCGAATCGTTACGCCCAGTTCAACGCCCTTGTTCGAAATGGAACCGGCATTCGTGAGCGCGGATGCGTAACCCGTTTCTGATGGCAGATCGATGGCGAGCAATAGATCGTCCGTGGTCTTGTTGTACACATCGGCCACAATGTCGAGACGGTTGTGGAACAACGTTGCATCAAGACCAAAGTTGTCCTGCTTGGTGCTTTCCCACGACAACTTCGAATTGCCAATCAGTGCCGGATAGTATCCGTTCAATACGCTTCCGTTAAACGCATATTTACCAGTCGACAAACGCGAGATTGACTGATACGGCGTGATGGATGGATTACCGGTCGTGCCGGTTGATGCGCGCAACTTGAGGTTGTCAATCCAGGTGAGGCCGCGAACGAATGGCTCTTCCGAAATGCGCCATCCCGCAGCCACCGACGGAAACACGCCCCATTGATTGTCCGCACCAAATCGCGACGAACCGTCACGACGTGCAGTCAACGCGAGAATGTACCGGTCTTTCATCGTGTAGTTGATGCGACCCAGGTATGAGGCCAGCGTGTAACGCGTCTTGTTGGACGTCACGCTTGGACCACCGACCTGCGTACCGGCGCCAATGTCATCAACACCCGTGATGTCGCTGACGAAGTTGGAGTTGATCAAGCCTTGACGCGTTTGAATCTGCGTTTGACGCGTGTAGCCCGCGACAATGTTCAAGTCGTGAATGCCGCTAATCAGATTGGACCACGACAGCGTGTTTTCGTTCAGGAAGCTTGTGTTCCACACCTGACCGCGCTGTGCGCGACCATTGTTATTGAGTCCCATCAACGTGGTGCGCGGATAATACGTGTCGCGTGAGCGGTTCGAGATATCCGTACCGGCTGTCACGCGCGCCCTGAAGTGAAACGGCAAGCTGTATTCGCCAGACGTATTGGCCAGCACGCGGGTATCGCTGAGACGATCCTGCACGTCCAGCGCCATCGACACCGGATTTGGAATGTCGCCCGGGCTCAATCCCGCGGCGCGCAACACCTGCGGATAGTCATTGCGATTGAGCGAGTATGTTCCGTCAGCCAAACGCACCGGCATGATTGGCGCGTATTGCAACGCTGCACCGACCGCGCCTGCACCTGCATTGAATGATCCGTCCGTCGGCACCTGCGAACTCGCAACGCGGCTCAGGAAAATGTTGCCAGACAGTTTGATCTTGCTCAGCGTCTGCTCGAGATTGCCGCGCAATGACAGGCGTTTGAAGTCGGAGTTCTGTACCACGCCATCCTGCTGAAACACGCCGCCCGACAATGAGTAGCGCGTGCCGTTCGGTCCGGCCG
>JBDTTO010000359.1:0-4443 GCA_039930585.1 Gemmatimonadaceae bacterium | reverse complement strand
CCGAAGGGAAGCACGGGAAGTGAATTCACGTGCGCCAGCACCGGCGAATCGCTCGGACGATCCTCAAGTCTTACCAGGACGTCCATTGTGTGCCTCCATCGCTTCAAGGGTGAACCTGCTGCAGCGAATTGCCGGGTTCCGTGTGCGCCGTATCACAGGGGCGGCAAATTCTGCTGTTTTTTCGACCTGCAACATCACTGCTGCTGCTTTTGCGAAGTACTACATGCAACGGTGATGCCAAACTGAATTACTTGTCCGTAATACTCGACGTCACGCGTCACGAACGTGCGACTAATCGGTGTAAACCTTGCTACTTAAAGCGTGCTACCCAACGGACCCGGTTGCGTTGCATTGCATACCTGAAACAAGAACCATTCGTCACTACCGCGAAGTCACAGTGCCGCACTATGAAGTATCGGCGGTATGAGTTCCCGGCATGAGTACGAATAGTGGATGCAGAAAGATCCACACTTCTGACTGCGAAATGGACGCTGGGCTAACGACAAATTCGGCGTTCGGCAAAGAGGATTGACCGCATATCTCCGCGGAAAGCGGCGATTGTCGCGTTCTGCGTCACCAGGCCGAGGGCTTGATGTGTTGACCTCTTATTGCCACACCGGAGCGAACGGGCGCCGTTAACGTCGGCAGTCCCGTGTCGTCAACCTGAACGACACTTACGCCACGAGCTCAATTATGCGTGCAGCCAATCATTCCAGGCCGGTATCTCTCATTCGGTCTACGCGGCACTTCAGAAAAACGCTGGAACGCGTTTCACTGACTGCCTTCACGGTTCTGATTACCTCGGCTTCGTTTGCCGGCATCAGCCAGGCGCAAACGAAAGATGCAAAAACAAAGATCACTGCGAAGAACACATCTTCCGCGCCTACTGCTCCGCGCGAGCAAACCGCTGACCAACAAGTCCAACACGTCCTGAGTCGCCTCGCGTTCGGAGCGCGTCCGGGAGATGTGCAGGCAGTTCGTGATATGGGCGTCGACAAATGGATCGCGCTGCAACTCGAGCCGCAGAAGATCAATGATGCAGCGATGGACTCATTCCTGAAGCACTTCCCGACGTTGGGTGCGTCGGGCGGCGAACTTGAATTGAAGTATCCACCGCCAGCGCAGGCCCTGGCCAAACTTGCGGCGCAACAGGGAATCAGTCGCGATTCTGCCAAAGTTGTCGCGAAGGACAAATCCAAAAAGAAGAAGGGCGACGACCCCATGATGGCGGGCGATGCTCCAGTTACGCGTCAGATTTCAGGTGCCGATTCCCTGAAGATCCGTCAGGCGGCTCAGGAGTCTTATCGCGTTGTCGGTGAACTCGCGTCCGCAAAAGTTGCGCGTGCCGTCGCCAGCGAACGTCAATTGAACGAAGTGATGGTCGATTTCTGGGAGAATCACTTCAACATTTTTGCTGGCAAGGATCGCACTCGCTATTTCCTGCCTGAGTTCGAAGCCAAGACGATTCGGCCAAACGCCCTCGGAAAATTCCGCACGTTGCTTGGTGCGGTGGCGAAGAGCCCAGCCATGCTTACCTATCTGGATAATTGGCAGAGCGTTGCCGATAGCGGTCGGCCCACACTCGCTTCACCGCCGCCACCACGTCGCATTGCGGTCAACAACAACGCAGCGCGTTTGCAGGGTCGTGCCGGTAAGCGCATTCAGCAGATGACCATCGGTGAGTTGATCGATCGCAATCTGCTCACGCCGCAACAGAAAGAACGCTTCAGCAAGCTTCCGCCCGACCGGTTGATGGAAGTGCGTTCACTAACGCTTGAAGAAGCGCGCAATCGCGCGGATCTGCTGGCGCCAAAGCTCGCAGCGCGTCGTCCGAAAGGCGTGAACGAGAATTACGCACGTGAGCTGATGGAACTGCACACGCTGGGTGTTGATGGTGGATACACACAAGCCGACGTCATTCAGGTTGCACGCGCACTCACAGGATGGACGATTTCGTCAGCAGTACAGGGCGGCGATTTCATGTTCCGCAAAGAAGCGCACGACGCCGGTGCAAAAATGATTTTGGGTGTGCAGTTTCCGGCGGGCCAGGGTATTGAAGACGGTGAGCAGGTGCTCGACATGCTGGCAAAGAGTCCCGCAACTGCAAAATTCATCGCGACAAAACTCGCACGTCGCTTCGTAAGTGATTCGCCGCCAGCAGCATTGGTTGATCGCGCAGCGAAAGTATTTCTGAGCACTGATGGTGATATTCGCGAAACCGTACGCACGATTATCACGAGTCCGGAATTTTTCTCGACCGCTGCGTATCGCTCAAAGGTGAAGTCGCCATTTGAACTCGTAGTGAGCACGCTGCGAGTCATGGGTGCGCAGCCCGATTCCACACCACGCGCGATGCAGTTTGTGGGACGTCTTGGGCAACCAATGTTCGGCCACCAGGCACCCGACGGTTATCCGGAAATGGGCGACGCGTGGATGAACACCGGCTCCATTCTCAATCGCATCAACTTTGGTTTGGCGACCGCGAGTGGTCGCGTGCCAAACGTGAAGCTTGCAGACTGGGCGCCAGGCAAGGAGCTCGCAACACTGACGCGTGAACAACAGGTTGATGGCGTCATTCGGAACGTGCTTGGTGGCTCCGCCTCATCAGATACTCGGCAAGTGCTGATCACAGGAACGAATCCGTTCCTCAACGGCAAGCAGGCAAGCGACAGCTTCACTGTCAGCGATGACGCAAGTAACAGCATGAACGCGATGAGCAGTGCTGATGCTCCGAAGAGTGTCGCTGCACGACGCGCCGCTGCTGCTGACGATCGCATGCGGGATCGCGCGGAGCGAGTACCAATTGCACGTCAGCAATCGGCGGCCGCACGCGAGTCAGCCAAGCCTGGTCAGGGTGGATCTCTTACGCAGTCGATTGGCAATCTTCCGACGATTACCGGTCTTGCACAGATCGTCGGCTTGGCACTCGGTGCGCCGGAATTCCAGCGCCGTTAATCCAGCAGCAAGCTTGTGACGTTAGACAATCATTTGCCAGAAAAGCTTCGCGGTTCCTTTAACTAATCAGTTCCGCGAAGTGTCACACAGTTTGAGAACACCACACTGCATTCGTCATCGAGTGCAACCGCGCATTTTCTGTCGTTGACAGTACGCTATAGATCGGAGGATGTTGTCATGTTGAATCGTCGCGTGTTTGTAAAGTCGAGTGGGCTCGCGTTGGTCACGATGGGATTGTCGCCATCGTTTCTGCAGCGCACAGCTCTCGCTATGCCACTACCGCGTGCTGCGCGAGGCAAGACGCTTATCTGTCTGTTTCAGCGCGGTGCCGCCGATGCGTTGAACGTTGTCGTGCCGTTTGGCGACAAGGGTTACTACAGCGCACGTCCGCAACTTGCGATTGGAGCACCAACGCGCACGGCCGCTGGTGCAGGCGTCATTGATCTCGACGGATTTTTTGGATTGCATCCGGCGATGTCATCGTTCAAGCCGCTGTGGGATCGCGGTTTGCTCGTGCCGATTCACGCAGTGGGAAGCCCAAGCTCCACGCGCTCGCACTTTGACGCGCAGGACTACATGGAATCGGGCACGCCCGATGTAAAAGGCACGAGCGACGGTTGGCTCAATCGGTATCTCGCAACCAAAGGCACGTGCGAAGCGTGCGAGAACGGTTCACAACCACCCGCATTTCGTGCTGTTGCAATGACGGCGCAAACGCCGCGTATTCTCAGCGGACACGCACCAACCATCGCGATGAATTCCATTCAGGAATTCTCGATTCGCACCAATGGTGGTGACGCCGAAAAACGTATCGAAGCGTTGTATCGCACCGGTTCGGCCGATCTCGTGCACGGCAGTGGCTCCGAAATGTTTGAAGCCATCAAGGTGCTCAAGGCGGCCAATCCGCAGCAGTACAAACCGGCGGCCGGCATCGAATATCCCAAGACGCCATTCGGTCAGAAGCTCGCGCAAATCGCGCAGCTGATCAAAGCAAACGTTGGACTCGAAGTCGCGTTTGCGGATGTTGGCGGTTGGGATACACACGTAAATCAGGGCAGCGCAAACGGACAGCTTGCACAACGTCTCACCGATTTCTCGCAGTCGATTTCCACACTCGTCGCCGATCTTGGCGACCGCATGGATGACGTGGTGATTCTGACGATGTCCGAGTTTGGTCGCACGGTTCGCCAGAACGGAACTGGTGGTACGGATCACGGCCATGCCGGCGCGATGTTCGTTCTGGGCGGTGCGCTCAAGGGACCGCAGACAGTACACGGCAAATGGCCTGGTCTCGCACCCGAGCAATTGTACGAGGGACGCGATCTCGCACTGACAACCGACTTCCGTTCCGTGTTCAGCGAAGTGGCGTCAAAACATCTCGGTGCCGCGCAGATGGATCAGATGTTTCCGGGCTTCACGGTCGACAAGTCGAAGTGGGTGGGGCTGCTCTAGCCGATCAATGGGGTCAGAGTCGCCGAAAAACGGTAC
>JBDTTO010000358.1:0-4445 GCA_039930585.1 Gemmatimonadaceae bacterium | reverse complement strand
ACATCACGTTTCGGGAGCTCTTGCACAAATTATTCGAACCCATCGCCGCGACGCCTGCGGAAATTCGCGCGTCTGCGCAGGAGCTGGCGGAATTCCGCCCCGGCTTCGTTCGCCTCGTTGAATTGTCGCGCGAACACAATATTCCGTTCACGCTCGCTTCGGGCGGACTGGATATCTACATCAAGCCCGCGCTCGAACTTTTGTCGCCGGAGCTTCAGAGCGCAATGACTTTGCGCGCCAATCACGCGACACATCGCGACGGCGGACTGACGCTGTCGTTTCCGTTTGCGGATCGCGAAGGAAGTTGCGGACAGTGCGGTTCGTGCAAACGCGCGGTGATCACCGAGCTGCAAAATGCCGGGTATCGCGTTGCTGCAATTGGCGACGGTAATGCCGATCGTTGCATGGCGCAGGCCGCAGACGTGTTGTTTGCGCGCGCACGACTCCGTGATTGGTGCGACACAGTACAACATCCATACGTTGCGTTCGAGACGTTTGACGTCGTGATCGATTTTCTGGAGACAAACGCACTCGGTACAAACTCGGGCGCCGCGAGGGTTCAATGATCAAGCAACCAGATCGTTCGATCGATTCGTTGAACGGCGCGCTGATTGGATTTGGCTTCATTATGGAGTTCGGTCACGCTGCGGCCTATGCCCGTCGCGAAGACGTTACGATTGTTGCGGTCGCCGACATTTGCCCGGCGCGTCGCCTTGCCGCAAAGCTGGCGTTCCCCGATGCCCGCATCTACGACTCCGCGAATGCGTTGCTGAAAGCCGAAGCGAGAGTGGTGGATTTTGTCGACATTGCAACGCCACCGGCCGAACATGCGGCGATTGCGCTGGCGGCGTTGGATGCCGGCGTACACGTGTTGTGCGAAAAACCGCTGTGTACAAACGTGGCGGACGCCGACGCACTGCTGGCGCGCGCGCATCAACGCCAACGCGTGTTATTCCCCTGCCACAATTATCGCCACGCACCAGTCATCAAAGCCGTTCGTGAATTGCTTGATCAAAACACCATTGGCCAGGTGCACACGGTAACGCTGCAAACATTTCGCAACACACATGCGCGTGGTGTTGCAGAGTGGTCGCCCGACTGGCGCCGAGATGGCCGGTACGCGGGCGGCGGTATCGCGATGGATCACGGCAGCCACTCGTTGTACCTGTTGTTTGACTGGCTTGCGTCGTTTCCTACGGCGGTAACTGCGCGCATGCAGAACGGTCACACGCACGACACCGAAGAAGACTTCAATTGCACGATTGATTTCCCGAACGGTTACGCGACAGTGCACCTGTCGTGGACTGCTGGCGTTCGCAAAGTGATGTACACGTTGCATGGCGAACACGGCGCCATCCGAGTGGAAGACGACGAAATCGAAGTGGCGTGCATGCGCGAAGATTGTTCGCGTTCATATCGCGGCCAGTGGGAATTCAAGCGCTTCACGGTGCAATCCGATTGGATGGACTCGAGCCACGTTTCGTGGTTCAGTTCATTGTTCGATGAATTCCGCCGTGCGATCGCATCCAACCAGTTTGTGGGTGACGACATTCGAATCGCGCGAGAGTGCATTCGGCTGATTCAGTCGGCGTACCATTCGGCTTCTCACAAATCGATGCAGGTCGAAATCGAACAACCGGCCGCGCTGGCGGAATTCGCCGAAGTGCCCGCTCGGTACGCGTCTCCGGAGCGTGCCGAAGTTGCGTGAGTACCAGTTTGCGAGTGTCGGTTTGTGAGTGACCTGGCCGTTGATATCGCTACGTGGGCTACGGTACTCGGCGCACTGCTGATTTTTGTTGTTCGAGTCGCAACAAGCGGTCGTGCGCGCAGCGCCCGCGCCGATCGCGACGGCGGCAGTGCGCTGTTGTCGATTCATTTTCTCGAGTTTGGCGTGTGGCTGCTCACGCCAATTGGAAAATTCGTCGTTAAGCTCGGCGGCACTCCAGACAGCGTAACGTGGTTCTCGTTGTTAACCGGACTCGGATCTGGCGTTGCGCTGGCGTTTGGTCGATTCGGGCTTGCCACACTTCTGGGCAGTTTGGCTGCGTTTGGTGATTCGCTTGATGGTCTTGTTGCGCGCTTGTCAGGTGCGAGTTCCGAAGCAGGAGAAACGCTCGACGCCATCGCAGATCGATATGCCGAGTCGGCGTTTCTGGTGGGTTTGATGTTGCACTATCGCAGTTCGATTTCACTCTGCGCACTTACGGGACTCGCGCTGATTGGCGCGTTCATGGTCAGCTACACGTCGGCCAAGGCTGAAGCGCAGCAAGTGGAGCCGCCGCGCGGTTTGATGCGTCGAAGCGAACGAGCCGTCTACATGCTGGTCGGCGCGGGGCTCACACCGTTTGCGGGCGCGCTGCTTTCGCCCGATGCGTCAGTGATTCTCCGTGAAGCACCAATCCTGATTGCAATCACGCTCATCGCTATCATTGCGAACCTCTCGACGTTCCGGCGCGTTTCACTTATTCGAACGGCGCTGCGTGCGAAAGAATTGAAGTAACACATCGCAACAACCGCAACCGGGCCTGCCGCTCGGCTTGCGAAATTGCAGGGGCAGTCTCGATACATGATCCGTTGCGCTTGGCCGTTGCGGGGAGTGTTTTCGCCAGTCACTTTGAGACGAACAAACCGCATCGCGCATCCCGCTGCCGATGGGGCCGCCCCCTTTTTTCGCCGTAATGAGCGATTCACGAAAGCCCCAGCTGGACACGATTCGTGCCCTGGCGGTGCTGCTGGTGCTGTATCAGCACACAATGCGGCCGCAGGCCCTCCTGACTGGCGATGCTGGTGCCATTGGCGTTCAGCTGTTTTTCGTTCTCTCCGGCTTTCTGATCACGGGCATTTTGCTGGATGCGCGGAGCGATGCCGCCGCGGTCAAAGCTCCGTTGAGCGGAGTGCTGGGCCGATTTTATATCCGCAGATTTCTTCGGATTTTTCCGTTGTACTACGCCCTTATTGCGGTGGCGTGGATTCTTGGAGAGCCCGGCGTTCGACAGTACGTGCTCTGGCTCGCGACATACAGTACGAACTTTCTGATGGCGAGCGTGGGTGGCAATATTGGTATGCCCACTCCATTCTGGTCACTCGCGGTTGAAGAACAGTTCTATCTGTTCTGGCCGTTCGTTGCGCTGTTTGTGCCGTTGCGACGACTGCCGTGGGTGCTGGTCGGAATGATCTGCCTGTCCGTTGGATCGCGATTCCTGATTGCACTCAGTGGCGTGCCTGGGCACACCATCACGATGCCCACCTGGTCGGCGCTTGACGGCCTCGCCATTGGCGGTCTGCTCGCCGTTGCGCTGCGTTCATCATTCGATCCGACTGTTGTTCTGCGCTGGGCGGCGGGTGCAGGAGTTTTGTTGCTGTTTATGCGCCTCGGTTTGATTTCGATCCAACGCTTCAGGCCAATTCAGATGGCGCTCTGGATGTTTCCCTGGGGCTTGATTGCCGCATGGTTGGTGCATGCAGGCGCGAAAGGAAAACTGCCGGCGGCGTTCAACTTTCGACCGTTGGCGTGGGTCGGCGTCGTGTCTTACGGCGTGTATGTGTATCACCGTCCCATGATGTCCGTGCTCAATATCGGAATTCGTCGCGGATGGGAGGTGTTCGGGTTGATCACAGCGGTCACGGTGATTGTCGCATCAGTTTCGTGGATCGTATTCGAACGTCCGATCAACAATCAGAAGTCGCGCTGGCCGTATGTGCCAGGCGCACGAAACCGCACACAGCCAGCTTCGACTGGACCGCTGGAGCAGTCCCCTCCAGCGTGATCTATGCGCAGGCCGTCGCGCGGCGGGCGTTGGTTACGGCGGTGCTCCCCGAACCGTGATGCCGCAATCACGTCGAGTGGCGGAGTTACACGCGGAAATGCGCTAACGATAGGATGGAAGGCCTCCACAACTCCTAATCGTTTAGAGCGGTCATGTCAGAGATACTGTTATTCGGGCGAATCGGGCGTTGGGTTGGATGCGCGCTTGTCATTGCCACAACCGCGTGCACCGGAGCGGATGGCGCAATCGGTCCTGCGGGCCCGTCCGGTTCGGGAAGTAGTCCGGTCTTCATCACAGCGCTGGGCTCGGCGCCGCTGATCGCGACCGATGAAGTGCTCACGTACGCGCTTATCCCCGGCTTGTCGTCGACTGTAACTGTGCCCGCAGGCCGCGCGGACAAACTCTTTATTGAGACCGACGGCGGAATTCAATTGAATAGCGATGAGACCGATGCGGTGTGTTTCATCGACGTCGCAATTTTTGTGGACGGCACACAACTGGGCGCCGGAAGAAGAATTCCGGTGTTCAACAACGAGACCGTGCTCTACTCGGTCAGCACGTATGGATTTTCCGCGGAGACGAGCCTGAACGCAGGGACTCATACCGTCGCCGTCATGGCCAAGACGTATCCGAGCCGAGTGACTCCGTGTTACGTCAGCTCGGGCCCCAGCGGTTCGG
>JBDTTO010000357.1:0-4464 GCA_039930585.1 Gemmatimonadaceae bacterium | reverse complement strand
CACGGTGGACAATCAATCGCGTGTGCGCATGTTGCACGGCTTCACATACGCGACAGAACAGCGCGATGCGCCCTTCAATTGGCAGTGTGTGTGCATCGGCCCACTGATCTATTGATACGCCCTGCACGTGCTCCATCGCGAACCAGGGCAGGCCGTCGTCAACACCGCCGTCGAGTAGCCGCGCAATCGCGGGATGTTCGAGTGCGGCGAGAATTCTTCGCTCGTCGCGAAAGCGTCGCACGCCCACTGCATCGAATGCGATGGCGCGATGCATGAACTTGAGCGCGGCCTTCATCGGTAACTCTTGATCGACGCGTTCGGCGAGATAAACTGCGCCCATTCCGCCGCGTCCGATTTCACTGAGAAGTTGCCAACTTCCTACGCGAGTGCCGGCACTCAGACTTCCGGTTGTGTCAACGAAGTTCGGTCGTTCATTCAGAAGCCCATTGTCGCGTTCGCACGCGTCAAGCCAGGCCATTGCCACGTCGTACATGGCCGGATCATTCGCGCAGCGCACCACCAACAGCTCGCGTCGATTTTCCGCGGGCGCGTCGAGTACGTCGTCCATCAGACGCTCGAGTTCGACCCAGTTGCCGGGTGAAACCGCACGGAGCGGACTGATGTTGCCGCCACCGCCCGTACGGTTGCCGCCTTTTTTACCTACGCGCATGAATCTTTCGAGAGCACGCACTGCAACCATCCGCGTGCCTTGATCCAGTCGCGCCGCACGGTTCGCTCTGTGACATCAAGCGCTTCTGCCGTCTCGATTTCCGTCATCCCGCCGAAATAGCGACACTCGACAACCTTCGCCAGGCGGGGTGAGAATTGCGCTAGCTCGATCAACGCTTCGTCAAGTTCAATAAGCGAGTCGTCGCGCACATTCACGGGTGCGAGTTGCTCATCAAGCGTGATCGGTTGGCGTCCACTGCCGCGTTTATCCGCGTGATGACGACGTATATGATCAACCAGAACGCGTCGCATCATCACAGACGCGGCCGCAAGAAAACGCGGATGATCTTTCCAGATAGTTTGATGCTGCGACGAAAGGCGCAGGAAAGCTTCGTGCAGAACCGCGCGCGTGTCGAGTGTTGTAGCGTTGCTCAACTTGCGACGTTCGCGTCGCGCAATTGTCAGCAGCTCCGGATAAAACGCAGTGGCGAGTTGTTCAAGCGGTTGGCCGATGCCCACGCCTTCGCGGGACGTGACCTCAGTCGCGCCTTGTTGCCCGTCATGGACTTCGCCGCTTTCCGTCCTAACCGTCATCCCGCATCCCCATCATCCAACCTCTGCGTCGAGGCAAAAATTGAAGGCACCGTGCTCTCCAGCCAAAATGCACAGACAGGGACGACGCGGCAATCACCGCGATGGCATGACTCCGCACAACTCGCAGAAAGTTTGCAGGCGATGTGACGTGAGCGACGAAAATCGGATGTAGCGTTACCGTAAAACTGCTGGTGACAAATCAGGCGGTTTGTTTCCGGTATTGCGTGAGGGCCAACCCAAAGATCGACACTCCGATTGCGCCGAGCGCCGCCAGCTGAACCCACACATCCCGGAACCCGGCGCCTTTCAGCATCACGGCACGCACCAGCGCGATGAAATGCATCAGTGGATTGATTTGCGCGACCGTTTTCACCCAGCCTGGCATTGCGCGAATGGGTGTGAACAAGCCGCTCATCAGGATGTAGACCATGAGCAACGAAAACGTGACGAACAGTGCTTGCTGCTGCGTATCGGACACTGTTGAGACCCAAAGACCAACCCCTAATGCCGCCAGGAGAAACAGTGTTGCGCCAGCAAGAAGAACTACTGGATTGCCGACCATTGGCACGTTGAACAAGAACACCGCCAGACTAATGCCCAGTGAGAATTCAAAGAGACCAATGATCAGAAGCGGGATCAGTTTGGCCGCGATAAACACGGCCGGTTTGATTGGTGTCACGTTCAATTGATCAAGCGTGCCCGCTTCTTTCTCGCGCACGATATTAAGCGCGGTCATGAGCGTTCCAACAAGCGTGACCAACTGTACGAGAATGCCCGGAATCATGAAGCGCTTGTAGTCGAGCGTCGGGTTGTACTTTCCCTGCGTGCGAATTTCAATCGTGGGAACGGGGCGGCGCATCGCAATCGATCCGATCGTTGGCTGCGTCACGTTGGCCGGACGACGTTCATTCGCAAACCGCGCGATGATCTCGCTGGCGTATGACTGAATCACCCCGGCTTGTGACCCGTTTTCCGCATTCAGAATGATTTGCAACGGAACTGCGTGCTCACGCTGAATTGTGCGCGCAAATTCCAGTGGAATAACAAGAATGGCGTTGGCCGATCCGTCCAGAAGCGCGTTGTCGCCTTGCGGCGTTGTACTGGAGGTTCCCACAACCGAGAAACGTCCGCTGGCGGTGAACTTGTCAACCAACGCGCGTGCATCGGGCGTACGATCCTGATCAACAATCCAGAGATTGGACGTTTTCACTTCAAACGTTGCCGCGTTCGCGAGCACGAGCAGCTGAACAATCGGCATGATCAACAGCATACGCAAAATCAGCCTGTCTCGGCGAATCTGCAGAAACTCTTTCTGCAGCAGGATACGGAGCATGCGAAGCATCAGGCGAGCCTCACGTTTGTTTTGCGAATAGCGGCCGTGAGCAGGACCAGCAGCATGACTGACAATACAAGCAGATTCGGCCACAGTTCAGCCAGACCAATACCCTTCAGCATGATGCCGCGCACAATCTCGATGAACCATCGCGCCGGAACGATGTTTGTCACAAGTTGCAGCGGTTTTGGCATACTGGTGATCGGAAAGATCAATCCGGACAGCAGCGTGTTGGGCAACATCGTTCCACCTAACGCCAACAACATTGCCGCCAGTTGCGATGACGTCACTGCCGCAACAAGAACACCCAGCGCCAGTCCAACCAGCGAGAACAACATGCTTGAGGAGAGAAGCAAAATCATGCTCCCCTGAAATGGCACCTTGAATACAAGCAGCGCCGCAACCAACACTGTCGCAACGTTGGACATGGCCAACACGAGATACGGCAACACCTTGCCGAGAATGATTTGCCACGGATGCAACGGCGACACCAACAACACTTCGAAGGTGCCACGCTCCTTCTCGCGAGAGAGTGAGATTGCAGTCATCAGCGCAGTCACCATGGTTAGAATGAGTGCGATCAGTCCTGGCACAAACAGATTTACGCTTTCCAGTGTTGGATTGAACCGCATGCGCATGCGAGCATCCACGACGAGACCAGATGCGTTCGCTCCAAGCACGCGTTGCCAGTCGCGCACAATGGCCGTCGCGTAGTTCTGCATTGTTGTGCCGGTGTTCGGATCAATCGCGTCCGAAACGATGAGTACACGCACAGGCTCGCCGCGTTGCAACTTTGACGCGAGATCCGGCTCAAGAACAACGCCTACGTCCACCGATCCGCTACGAAAGAGTGCAGTGAGTGAGTCGTACGACGGCGTTGGCGACATCAGCTCAAATCGGCCGCTGTTTGCAAAACGCGTGCGCAACGCCAATGACGCAAAATCAGGTGACGGCGCCACAACGGCCACGCGTACCGAGTGAATGTCGGTGCGCACCGCAAACCCAAACAGCAGCAACTGTGCGATTGGCAACAGCAGCAGAATTGAAAGTGTCTGCTTGTCGCGCAGCAAATGCCGTACTTCCTTGCGCATGAACGCGACCAGTGCAACGAACGCGCCTGAAGATTTCCTGTTGCTCATGCGGCGCCTGCCTGCGTGCTTGTGTTGCGCACCAGTCGCACAAACACGTCATCCAGCGACGTGACATCAAATTGCTGCTTGAGTTCACCGGGTGTTCCAATCGCACCAATCCTGCCGTCCACCATGATCGACAAGCGATCACAATATTCGGCTTCATCCAGATAGTGCGTTGTCACAAACACGGTCGTACCGCGTTCGGCCGCATGATAGATCAACTCCCAGAACTGCCGCCGCGTGATCGGATCAACACCGCCGGTTGGTTCATCAAGAAACACCACGGCCGGTTGGTGCAGCATCGCCACCGAAAACGCGAGCTTTTGTTTCCAGCCAAGTGGCAGGGATGCGACCATGGCTTTGTCAGAGGGCGCGAATGCCAGCTCCTGCAGAATCTCATCACCACGTTGTTTGATCGCCGCGTCGTTCAAACCGTAAATGCCACCGTACAGGCGAATGTTTTCGCGCACAGTAAGATCGTCATACAACGAAAAACGCTGGCTCATGTAGCCGATGTGTGCGCGCACATGTTCTGTTTGCGTGCGCACATCAAATCCGGCAACGGATGCCTGCCCTTCCGTCGGCGAAAGCAATCCGGTCAACATACGAATAGCCGTCGTCTTCCCAGCGCCGTTTGCGCCGAGGAAGCCGAATACTTCGCCGGACTTCACGTCGAACGTGATGCGATCCACAGCGACAAACGAACCGAAGCGTCGCGTCAGATCTTTTGCGACG
>JBDTTO010000356.1:0-4464 GCA_039930585.1 Gemmatimonadaceae bacterium | reverse complement strand
CTGATCCGTGTTTCGGGCAGAAAAACGTCCAGCCGGTCCAGCAGGCCGAGCACGCGACACACGCGGATAAATGCCGAGAGCTGCGCGGCGACCTCGCCCGACTCCAGTCGCTCGACCGTGCGTTTCGAGACGCCGGCCTCCGTCGCCAGGTCGGCTTGTGTGAGGTTGCGTTCGAGGCGAGTCGCGGCCAGACGGGCGCCCAGTTCGCGGATTACCGCGTCGTCGGTTAGAGCAGCGGCAATCTTCATAATGCGACTAATATGGCGAATTAGCGTCAACGTGTTCGCGCATTGCACCGTCGTCGGTGAAAATCGCGTGAGCCCCATAATGCGTCTAATATGGCGAATTAGCCTGAAAATGAAATTCGATCAGTTCTCATATTTATGCAGGACTTTCGTCACGAACTGCCCGCGTTGAACGCAACTTCGGGGTACCACGCCAATCGCGCGGTCACGTTTTCAACGGTGTCTCCTGTGCATTCGCCTGGTATTTCGAATGGTGTCGTTAACGACGCTGCACTGGCAGTGTGCGCCAGCGAGCCGATTCACATTCCGGGCACGATTCAGCCGCGCGGTGTGCTGCTTGGCCTGGACCGCAGTTGCGACACAGTGCTCTTCGCAAATGAAGCAGCGACGCTCGAATTCGATGCGCCTGTTGCGGCGATACTCGGTCAGCGCGTGTCGACGCTGTTGGGCACGGATCTGCAGTCTCGCATCCGCTCACAGCTTGCCGAGGTCACGGACGGTGTGGTCGTGGCCATTGATACTACGGGTGGCGCGGTAAACATCAGCAAACGGTCCATTCTCGCGCATCGGTACGACGGACGCGTCATTGTGGAACTTGTGGAAGAACCAGAAAGCGAAGCAGCGGTCAGCATCCTGACGTCAAATGTTGGCGCAATCGCAATGGCACGCCGCGGTGGACACGCGCGTGAACGAGTCGCTACACCAACGTCAGTGGCCGCGGGATTTCACCGCGTCGCATCAACACTCGCAACCGACCCGGATCTGCTAAGGCTCTGCCAGAGTGTGGCGATCGAAGTGCGTCGACTAACCGGATATGATCGCGTCATGGTCTACCAGTTTGACGCGGACGATCACGGCTCGGTCATCGCAGAAGACTGCAAGGCATCACTTGAGCCATACCTCGGCCTGCATTTTCCGGCGTCGGATATCCCGGCGCAAGCTCGTGCGTTGTATTTGCGAACGCGCGTACGGGTGCTGGCTAGTGTGGACGATGTTCCAAATCCGATCCATGCGTTTAACGGAAAAGCGGCGGCGCGACCGCTCGACCTGAGCCACGCACTGCTGCGCAGCATGTCGCCCATTCACGTCGAATACCTGCGCAACATGGGAGTGAATGCCACACTCGTGGTGTCGATCATTGTTGACGGCAGCCTTTGGGGACTGATTGCGTGCCATCATTACACACCCAAGTGGCCAACATATGCGCTGCGCGCGGCGTGTAATGTGCTTTCGGAGTTTGTGTCCGTTCAGGTCACTGTGCAGGAGAATTATTCGCGTGCGCGCGCCCGCGGCGGGTTTGCTGACGCGCAAAACGCATTGATTCGACGTCTTCTCGTTTCGGGCGGTCGGCTTGAGGACGTGCTTGACGAATTGCGACGGCTGTTACCATGCGGAGGCGTTGCAGTTGTGATGGAAGATCGCGTGCACTCCAGCGGCATCACGCCGCCCGATGCGCGCATTCGCGACCTCGTTCGATGGTTTGGCGAACGGGAAAGCGGTCAGTTGATGACGCACGAAAATCTTGCGCTCGCAAATCCAGACTTCGCGGACATCGCCGGCGTGGCAAGCGGCGTGCTCGCGCTCGACATGGGAGGAATACGCCCAAGCTTTGTCATGTGGTTCCGTCCTGCAACCGTCAGCACAGTGCGCTGGGCCGGTTCGCCCGGTACTTCATATGTTGACGCAACTGGCGTCCCGCGCCTGTCACCGCGCAGCTCGTTTGCCGAGTGGAAGGAAGAACGGAAAGATTTTTCAGAGCCATGGTCCGTCGAAGAAGTGGCCGTGGCCGAAATCGTTCGCGGCGCGCTCGTGGAAGTTGTGCTCGAACTGCTCGCGACACGTCACAAGATCGAGCGGCTCGACTTGGTGCGTATTCGGAGTGCCGTCGAAGGCGCCAGTGATCCTATCGCGGTTGCCGATGCCGATGGTAACACGATCTACGCGAATCCCGCTTTCGTCGCGTTGGCCGGTGGCGACTCAGGCGTGCTGCTGGATCTGCAGAACGCATTTGGTCTCGCGTTGTCAGATGATCATGATCGCATTCTGTCGGAAACAACACTTTCCCTGCCGGACGGTTCGCAAATTCCGGTCGAGTTGCGCGTGGATCAGATTCTCGACGACACGGGAACACGCATTGGTACGCTGTTCATGGCAACCGACGTGCGTCCGCGGCGCGCACTCGAAAGCGAACGCCAACGCATCGAGCAGAAGCTCGCGCAAACGCAAAAACTCGAAAGCCTGGGCGTGCTGGCCGGCGGGATTGCGCACGACTTCAACAATCTGCTCACCACCATCGTCGCCAACGCATCACTGGCGCAGGAGGAGTTGCCCGCCGGCAGCGTGATTCTGGAGAACGTAAACGCGATCAGTCGCGCAGCCGAACACGCAGCCGCGTTGTGCCGAGGGTTGCTGGCATACGCGGGACGCGGACAGTTCGAACTCGAGCAGGTGAACACCAACCTGTTGCTCACCGACCTCGGCAACCTCCTGCGCAGCGCCATCGGTAACAACTGCTCTACCGTGTACAATCTCGCCGAGAAATTGCCGTTGATCAGTGCAGACACTTCGCAACTGCGGCAGGTGTTGATGAACCTCATTGTCAATGCATCTGACGCAATTGGTGAAGCGCGTGGTACGATTACAATTTCCACAAGCGCTGAAGACCGTGGGCGCGCGTACCTGGATTCGTTTCGTGGCGGCAATACACTCGCGCCCGGACGTTATGTGGAAATTCGTGTTGCCGATGATGGATGCGGAATGTCGGACGAAACATGCGCCAGTATTTTCGATCCGTTCTTCACCACAAAGTTCATGGGACGCGGACTGGGACTCGCAGCGGTGCTGGGTATCGTTCGCGCGCACAACGGCGCCTTGCGCGTGGAAAGCACGTTGGGTGTTGGTACGCAGTTCATCGTGCTGTTGCCCG
This sequence comes from Gemmatimonadaceae bacterium, assembly GCA_039930585.1. GTDB lineage: Bacteria > Gemmatimonadota > Gemmatimonadetes > Gemmatimonadales > Gemmatimonadaceae > Gemmatimonas. The sequence continues at coordinate 1,293 of JBDTTO010000356.1, read as the reverse complement.
CGCTCACTGAAAGCCGCGCGGGCGTGCTTGGCGGCCCATCGGCCGCACGTATTGCCGGCGATGGTCGCACAGTGCTGCTTGTCGACGACGACGTTACTGTGCGTGATGCGACGCGACGCATTCTCGCACGCGCCGGCTTCAACGTTGTTCTCGCAAATGACGGCCAGGATGCGCTCGAAATTCTGGACACTGGCGCGAACGACGTGTCGATCATCGTGTCGGACATCATGATGCCGCGGTTAACCGGCGTGCAAATGCATTCAAAATTGCGCGAGCGCGGCGCCACCACACCGCTCCTGTTGATCAGCGGCTACTCCGAACACGATTCCAAAGTGCTGGCAACATTGGATTCATACACCACGTTCGTCGAGAAGCCGTTCGGCATGGACCGCCTGCTGGGCGAAGTGGCCGGATTGCTGCGCTAGTCGGGTGAGCGGCGCGCGGCGTTGAGCAACTGCTGGCGCGGTCGCGGCTCTGAACGTACCGTAGCGGGATGCAGATCGCCGTTCATATCGTTCGCGCCACAATCGCAGTCGCGCTCGGGTTCGCAATACCTGCGCGTGCGCACAACGCGCGCATCGCACCCGTCTCCGTATCTGGCGCACACACATCACACGTAGCGTCAACACAACCCGCCGACAGCGCCGCCGTCATTCGCATCAACCAGGTCGGCTACGAACCCGCTTCAAAAAAAATCGCCGTACTCTGCGCACTTGAACCGGTCAACATCACGCGGTTCACTGTAGAACATGAATCCGGACGCGTCGCATTCACCTCGGCCACTTCACTACCGAGCGGTGCGTTTGGTCCGTGTGTTCAAACGTGGCGGCTCGACTTCAGTGCGTTGCGCACGCCCGGTCGTTATCGCGTTCGCGCCAACACGTATGCGTCGCCCGTGATTCGCATTGCAGCAAATGTGTACGCGGGGTTGGCGGATACGCTCATGAGTTATATGCGTCAGCAGCGCTCTGGTTACAATCCATTCCTGCGCGACTCCGCACACAAGCGCGATGCGTTCATCGTCGATCATCCAACGCGTACCGGTGAATTCATCAACGTGAGTGGTGGTTGGGCCGACGCTGCTGACTATCTGCAGTACGTCACTACGTCCGCGACTGCCACGTATCACTTGTTGTCCGCGTGGCGCGATGCACCCGGCGCGTTTGGCGATGCCTACAACGCGCGCGGATTGCCTGGCCAGAACGGAACACCTGACGTACTCGACGAAGCTCGGCACGGGCTCGCGTGGTTAACGCGCATGTTTCCCGACGACAGCACAATGTTCAATCAGTT
>JBDTTO010000355.1:0-4480 GCA_039930585.1 Gemmatimonadaceae bacterium | reverse complement strand
GACTTCATTCTCGCTGCCCAACGCGATTTCCGAGCCGGGTTCGAATTCCTGAATGAAGACTGGATAACCCGGATCAAGCACCCAACTTCCGAAGGCGGCTGACAGGCGCTGCATCAATTCTTTGAATCCTGGCGGACCAATCAGCGTGATTGGCGCGGCGCGAGGTGGAAGCTGTCCCCATCGCCAGGCGAAAATCAGCATCGGCAGATCAGCCACGTGATCGGCGTGAAAGTGCGTGATGGCGACATGCGTGATGTCGGACCACTGCATGTTGAGCGTTGCCATCCGGTGCACAACACCGTTTCCGCAATCCAGCAGCAACTTCACGTCGCCGGCTTCCACGAGATGACCAGCGCACACGCGCGATGCATGTGGTGCGCCGGTGCCTGTGCCGATCGTGGTCAGTTTCATCGGAGACTAGCGACCCTTGAAGACAATCTTCTTGAACGTCGCGCGCAGGCCGGTTGCAGTGAATCGCGCCAGGTAAATGCCACCCGGCACAGAACGTCCGTCCGACGCAGTGCCGTTCCACACATAACGGTTGTCGCAGTTGCTTGCAGCACCAACAGGCCCGCGACCATACACGCCGGCCGCCAATTGCGTGGGTGGCAATATCGTTTTTACAAGCGTACCGCGCAGATCGAGAATGTCGAGAGAAACGCGTGAGCCACCGGTTTGCACGTCAAACCAGAAACACGTTTCAAACGAATTCAGCGACGGAAACGGATTCGGAAAATTCTGGTATAGCAGCGACGTCGTTGGGAGCGCAGGATCATCAATACCAAACGTTCCCACGCTCTTTTCCAGGACGGACTGGCCCGACGGAATCGCAATCGCAGTCAACTGCCAGTGATACCGTTGATTTGCTTCCAGATCGCTCTTGGGTCGGTAGGTCATCTCCGTCAAACCCGCCTCGGACAGTTTGACGCCGCTATCGAGAATTTCAATGGTGTAGCTCCAACGTCCCCACAACGGATCGATGGCGCCGCTCTCCCATTTGAATAGCGGACGCCGTGTTGTGTCCTGTGCCGACATCGGACTTATCAGCGTCAACCACTTTGGTGTTTGTCGCGCGCTGCTGATTGCGGATTCGAACGGCACTCCGTTCGGCCCGATGACGCGTGCCTTCCAGTACACCGTCCTCTGACTTGGCAGCAGCCGAGTCGGAAAGAGGCTCTGGATTGTATCCGTGCCGGTTGCGGTAATGGTCTCAATAAACGGACCATCACCCGTCGAATTGAACGTGAGGAACACCAGGAACTGCAGTGGACGTTCCGACAGCGGAAACCCCAGCGCGCGCACGGTGAAGAGTGGCGTGAGGTTTGGCAACACCGGACCACTGGGACCGTCGATGACTACGCTTTGTGCGCGCGCCGTTGTCGCAGATGAAATCGCGATAAAAAACAGCACCGCAAGCAATGCAAAACGCTTGAACTTCATAAGCCGCAGTGAGACGGCGCTACACGCGAAACGTTGCGCCGTCATCACGAACGATTGCTCAGTTACCTGCGGATTCGTCCTCTGCCGATCCAGCATCGGCATCGTTTTCATCGTCCGGCGTTGACGGCGGAGCGTCTGCGTCCGGAAGTTCCCCATCGTCATCGACGGCTTCTGCGACTGCTTCGCGCGATGCCGCAGCATCAGCCTCGTCAGCCTCTGCAGCGTCCGGATCAGGCTCCGGCTCGCTGGCAACTGTTTCGGTTACGGCAGTTGCGGCACGCAAGCGCACCGCCACAATTGACGACACGCCCGGCTCTTGCATCGTCACGCCGTACACGGAGTCGGCGGCTTCCGTCGTTGTACGCGGATTGTGCGTAATGACGATGAACTGCGTGCCGCCCTTGAACTTGTTGAGCAACTGCACGAAACGACCAATGTTCTGGTCATCGAGCGGCGCGTCAACTTCGTCCATGAGGCAGAACGGACTCGGCTTCGTAAGGAAGATGCCGAACAGCAACGACAGCGCGACAAGTGCACGTTCACCGCTGGAAAGCAGGTGGATGCGTTGCGTCTTCTTTCCGCGCGGCGAAGCGTGAATCTCGATGTCGCAATCAAGTGGTGCGTCCGGATTTTCAAGACGCAGATCGCACTCACCACCACCAAACAGCGTGAGGAAAATTTCGCGGAAGTTCTGACGAACCTGCGCAAACATCGCGAGGAACAGTTCGCGAGCCGTACTGTCGATTTCGCGCATCGCCTGTTGCAATGACGACTTCGCGGCCACGAGATCGTTGCGCTGCCCGGTCAGGAATTCCAGTCGGCGTTGTTCTTCCTCGTGTTCTTCGATGGCCAACGGATTCACTGGACCAAGTTCGTCCAGCGACGTGCGCAAACCGGTTGCTTCCTCACGCAGCGCGTCCGTTTCCAGTTCGAGCGGCTCGAAGTTTGACAGCAGGTCTTCGAGCGTCCGACGCCACTCCGTTTCAAGACGCTGACGAATTGCTTCGCGACGTCCTGACAAATCAGTGTGTCGGAGTTCAGCCGCATGCAACTGTTCGCCAACAAGCGACAGTGCGCGGCGGGTGTCATCAAGAATGCGCTCCGCTACAGTCAGCGCTTCGGACGCGTCACGCAATGCGTTCTCCGAGCTGGCCAAACGTGCATCCGCATCATCACGCGATTTCTGCTCGGTATCGAGTTCAGACTGCCACGCGCCCAATTGGTCGGCCAGATGCGTATCGGCATCGGCCAACGTCGTGAGTTCGGACGCCAACGCTTCCAGTCGCGCCGCGGCCGTTGAGTCTTCTTCGAGCAAACGACGCTCGCGATCGATGGCAACGGAAAGCCGTGCTTGTGCCTGCGCCTGTGCGACCTGCCAAGTTGAACGGCCTTCACGCGCTACTTCCAACGCCTTTTCGGCTTCGCTCAATTCGGTGCGCGTAGCCGCGATGGCCGAGTCAGCTTCGTCGGTTTGGGTCTGCATTGATTCGAGCTTGGCCGCGAGCTGCTGCATGCGGCCATCCAGCTCGCTGATGCGCATCGTGAGACGTTCGGCCAGCGCGTTTGATGCTTGTACTTCGCGTTCCGCGCGTTCGCGTTTGCGTCCCGCTTCGCGCGCGAGTTCGTCAGCGCGACGCGCTTCCTGCTGTGCGCGATTCGAAGCGTCAACGGCGCTCTGCTGCATACGTTCTGCTTCGCCTAGCGTCGTGCGCGCTTCCTCTGCGGTGCGAGTTGCGGTATCGCGCGTCGCGTCAGCGGCCTCAAGGTCGCTGCGCAAGCGCGTAAGTTCTGCGCGACGCTGCAGCGGGCCAGGGCCCGCAGTCGTGCCCGGAAGGAACACAGCACCGCGTTCATCGATGAACGCCTCACCGTCATTGAGCGCGCGAACTTTGCCTAGCAGCGCGCGTACCCAGCGTTCGGCCGGACCCGTTGTTTGCACACTGCTCGCCAACCCGCCGCTGAAGCTCTCGTCGAGATTTGCGACGACGTCCATCGGCAGCAACAGCAGCGGTCCGGGATTCGTTTGCGAATGCCACACACGCACCGCATCGGCCGCCGCCTGATCGCGCACGACAATCGCGTGCAGCGTCGCGCCCAGGTAACGCTCAACCAATCGCGCAGCACCGCCATCAGCACTTACGAAGTCGGTGAGCGGGCCAAGCACTGCACCCTCACCAAAACGCTCCTTCTCCTTGAGCAACTTCGCGGCGGACGGCGCGAGACCAACACGTTCACGCTCAAGCCCTTCGAGCGCATTTACCTTGCCCTGCAAACTGGTGTGCTCTTGAACAACACGGGCAAGGGCACTGCGCGCTTCCGCATCAGCGGTGCGTGCGGCGGCCGCAGCAATGCGCGCGCCCTCAAGTGCGATGGATGCATCCTGCGCATTTCCGTTCGTCTGCGACAGCTGTTCCTGCGCCGTTTGCAACTCGCGTTCGGTGTTCGACAACACATCAACGAGCTGCTGACGCTCTTGCTCGAGCGCTTCCTGCCGTTGTTCAGTTTCGTTGCGCTCGCGTCCCGCGCCTTCGCGATCGAGCTCAAGCCGGCGCCACTGATCGCGATGTTCGCGAACCTGACGCTCAAGCTGCTCCACCGATGCACGAATTTTCTGCACCTGCTCGCGCGACGCATTCTCGGTGATGACACGTTGATGCAGCGCTTCACCCGCATCCGCCAATTCTTTCGTTAGCGTTTCCTTGTCAGCATCACCACGCTCGCGATCTTCGCGCAGGCGACGTCCAAATGCTTCGCCTTCCTTGCGTTCTTCTTCGGCGCGCTGACGACGCATGAGCGTGTTCTTCTGCCGCTCCTCGGCAACAGCCAACTCGCGTTCCAGCTGCTGCGTTTTCTGACGCTGTTCGCCCGCGAGACGCGCGAGCTCCGACCGACTCGCTTCCGCAGCGCCACGCGCACCATGAGCGGCTTCGCGCGCGACTTCCGAATCACGAATGTCATTCTCGGCCACCGGCAACGCTTCGCGCAGTTCAACCAGCTTGCCATCCAACGCGGCCAGCTCGCCGTGCCACGACGCCATTTC
>JBDTTO010000354.1:0-4501 GCA_039930585.1 Gemmatimonadaceae bacterium | reverse complement strand
GAAGCCCATCCATCACCGATGCCTTTTGCCAACCCAGCGAATGCGCGACCGACGCGTGATCTTCGCCGTCAATGAAGATGCGATTCCAGAGTTCGAGTCCCATCAACACCCAAAGACGTTCGTCGTGTTTGCGATGCCCGCTCACGTGCTCGTTGAACATCCTGCGCACGGACTCGTTGTCGAGAATTCCGCGGGCCGACGCTCGGCTTCCCAACACCAGTTCTTCGGCGCTCTGTTTGAGCGGGCCGCGAATCCACGTTCCCACCGGCACCGGAAAACCCATCTTTGGTCGGTTGAGAATTGTATCCGGCAAATGCGGCTTCATCGCAGCGCGCAGCAACCACTTTGTTTCGTTGCCACGCAACTTGAAGCGATCGGGTAAACGTGTGACCCATTCGGCCAACGGGTGATCGAGAAACGGCACGCGACTTTCAATGCTCGCGCCCATACTCATCTGATCCTGCTTCATGAGCAATTCGTGCAGATATGTCTTCGCGTCGCCGTACAACAACTTGCCCAGACTTCCGCCCGATCGGCCTTCGTACGCCTGACGGAACGTCGCGTGCGGGTCAACGTCGCCAATGCGAGCACGAACCGCCGGAGCCAATAGATCTCGCACTGCATCGCGACCAAACGCCGCAAAGTTGTCGAGGTACAAAGCTTCCAGCGTTGCTTCGCGTACAAGCGCGGTTCGCGAGAACTTCTGCGCAAGCGCATTGCCGCCATTCGCGAGCCCCGTGATCGAGCGCGACACTGCTCCGCGCATGAAGCCAGGCGCGTACTTCCATGCACCGGCCACGCGCTGATTGATCATTGTCCAGCGGTAGCGATAATAGCCCGCCAGCAATTCGTCAGAACCTTCACCGGTCAGTACAACTTTCACGTGCTGAGCCGCGAGGCGCGACACCATATGCAGCGGCACGCTGGACGGATGCGCGATGGGCTCGTCTTCGTGCCACGTGAGCAGAGGCAACGCCGCAAAGAAATCATCGCGACCCAACTGCACTTCATGATGTTCTGCGCCAATGTGACGCGCCATGAGTCGCGCGTATTCAAACTCGTTCGCTTCGCGCTCTTCGAACGCGACGGAGAACGTTTTGAGATCGCTGACGCCGAGGTCGCGCATGATGGCAGCAATCGCCGATGAATCGATGCCACCCGAAAGAAATACGCCGAGTGGGACGTCGCTCATCAAACGAAGTTTGACGGATTCTTTAAGGCGTTCGTAGAATTCGTTTGAGACATCTTCGTCACGCAGTGCACTGTCGCCGTTTTCTCCGGCAATCGGCAAATCCCAATAGCGAGAAATTTGCACCTTGCCCGCTTTCCAGCGAAGCGCGCAGCCAGCCTCAAGACGCTTCACACCCTTGTACAACGTGTCCACTCCCATTGGCGCACGATTGGCCAGGAACGACGGCAGCGACGCTTCATCAAGCTGGGCTTTGACAGCACCACCGGCCAACAATGCTTTGATCTCTGATGCAAACCAGAAAGTGCCATCTTCAGCCAGATGGTAGTACAGCGGTTTCACACCAAAACGATCACGCACAACCAACAACTCGCGTTCGGCCTTGTTCCAGATGGCAAACGCAAACATCCCGCGCAGCTTCTCGACGCCTTTGATGGCGTCGTTCGCCGTCACGTGCAGGATCGTTTCCGTGTCGGAGCGCGTGCGATAGTTGACACCGTTCGCCTGCAGCTCCGAATACAACGTCGGATGATTGAAAATTTCGCCGTTGAACACAATCGTGCGCTGTTCGTCGGCCGTGTGCATTGGTTGCTGTCCGGTAGACAGATCAACGATGCTCAAACGGCGGTGACCCAGCACCACTCCCTCGTGCATGTAAAGACCGGCGTCGTCAGGACCGCGATGCGCAATGGCGTCGGCCATGCGCACCACACGCGGATGCAGCGTATCTGCATTCGTCGACGTTGAAACGACACCACAAATGCCGCACATGATTCAGGCGTGTGAAGTAGCTGGTGAAATACTGCGCCGCGCAGCTGATGCCGATGCATCTGCCAACGCAATTGGTCCAGATCGAATTTGCCACGACTCTGACGCTGCACCTGCCTCGCGTTTCGCGCGCAGCCACTGCTTCTGCGTCGTGAGCGGAACGTGAACGACATCGTTACTCGTTGCGTGCGTAACGCCAACTGCAGTGAAGCCCAGCATCTGCCCGGTCGGGCCATCGAGCTCGACGATCACGATGTCTGCGATGATCTCGAAATCGTGAATCCGCATGGGAGTCGTGCCGCCGAGCAACATTTGTGACAACCGTGCCGAGCCAACATCGGTCGAACGCAGCGTCAGAACGCCCAGGGCGCCGCGAACAGACTGTCGTGCGACCGTTGAGCGGGCCACTTCCCACCGTGCCGTATCAATGACGATTGAAGCCAGTGTTGCGTTGCCAGTAAATCGCTCTTTCCATGCGAGTACTACGGACTCGGTCTTCCGGGCAAACTGATCGGATACCCAACCACGTTCAACGTGCATCATTCCGCCAGCACCGCCGAAAGTGGCGAGGATCGCGCGCGGTTTTCCGCTCTCGAAAAGCCGAATCACATTGAAGCCATCGACACTTTCTTCTGACGTCGCCGAGAGGCCGGGCGCACAATGCCAACGCAACACGGCTTCGTGGGCACCGTTCGAGCGCAGGGAGTCTTGTACGACCCACAATCCATGGGACACACGCATCACGTCACGCTCATGCTCGACCGGCGATGAGAGTGTGGCGTATCCATCGTGTGTGCCGGTGAAGTAATCGAAATCGAGCTCGCTTACCCAACCCGTTGCGCGCGCATGAGCCACCGTTGACCACCGAAACGCCGAAGCTGGTTTGCTCGTGCTCGTTGCGTCTATCTCAACTGTGTTGTGAGCGGCTGTTGTGCGAAACGCGTCGCGTTCAGCGCCAACGTATGTGTATGTGCCGGCGTCCACGAACAACGGACGACCAGCCAACGTGAGCTCCATCGACAGCGCATCTGCGTGCGAGTGACCAAAGCTCAGCGCACCGTGCGGACCCGCATCGATTGCCACATGTCCGTCGTCGGTATTCCAACCGTCGCGCATCGTGAACAAGCCGCCATTCACAAAGGCATGTGCGTTCTCAGCAGGCGGCTGGGCAATCAGCGAGTCGCGCAACGTGGGTGCGTCCGCACCAAGCATCCAGCATAGGGGCACATCGTCACCACGGCCGGCCCACGCAAGATCGCTGCGCCCGAGCACCACAGCGCCCATGCCCAGCAGCGCGCGCACATCATGTGGCAGGCGATCATCGAGTTGCACCAGTCGTCCGCCGTCATCATCACCCATCAGCGGAATCGTGCCGTCGCCTCGTGACAAATGCAGCAGCACGTCGAACAATCCCTGCAGTTTGCTCGCGACGTTTGGCGCGGGTTCGCGTCCCGCCAGTCGCGCGAGTAGCAAATAATGCAAGTAGATGTCAATCGTGTACCGGTGATACTGCGTCGCCTGTTCGAAGTACACGCCGTCGGGCAGCACCTGAAACGACAACGCATCTTCCAGAACCTTGGCGCCCAGCTCCGTCCATTTTTTTGCACGCGACAGCTCAGGACATTGCGTGCCGATGTAGAACAGGCCCAGCGCTTCGCCTGTCAGATGCGTGTTCGGGCTGAAATACGTGGACAGATATCGTTCGAGGTGTTGTCCGTGCGCGTGAAGACTTTGCAGTGCCCGTTGCTTGAGCGCAGCGTCAACAACCGATGCATCGCGCATGAGTTGCATCGCCCAGATCCATGAAATTGCGCGATACGATACTTCGAGACTGCTTGCCCAATTCATGCCAATGCCTGGCGGATTTTTATCCAGCCATGACGTGAGCAGCCGCGCAAACAAGCGTGGCCATTTCTCATCCCTCGAGTACTGCCACGCCTGACCCAGCGTAACGAAGTACTGATGCCGGCTGATTTCCCAAACGACCTTGTGGTCCCCAACGATTGCGGGATCGAGATACGGAAGCGTCTTCCAATGCACCATTGGAGCGGTGAGATCGGCAAACGGATCACGCTGCCAGTCGGGATTCGCTCCGATGTGCACATAGCCGTAGCCGAGTAACGGAATTTCACCACGCTCCATGGCATCGGCGCGTTTAATAACCAGTTCGAAATCGAGTGGCGCGATCTGCCGAAGTGTTGCAACGGTTTTCTGCGCATCACTGACGCCCGCAAAAAATGGCTGCGCAAAAGCCCGGTTGGCGTTGCCAACTGAGGCCGTGCTGCGATAACCCAAACGCAGCGACGCCCGCTCACTCCAGCCGTAGGCTTCCTGTGATGCGCGCGTAAACAATTCGTGCGGTGAGCGCTCACGCAGCATGCGCACCACCTTCGCAATTCGATGCATTACGTGCACCGCCTCTGCCCCACCTGACACCTACTCGCCATCACCATCAGGAAACGTGCGCAGCTCAACTGGTGCGAAATGGCGGCAACACCTTGAAGACATCTTTCGAAAGCGGAAAGACGAAACGACGCGCCAGTG
>JBDTTO010000353.1:0-4503 GCA_039930585.1 Gemmatimonadaceae bacterium | reverse complement strand
CGTCGAATTGCACGGTTCGTTTGCGCGAACCGGTGAAGGACACGGCACCGACAAGGCCATTGCCGGTGGCCTGATGGGCTTTCGCCCCGACGACGAACGCATTCGCACCGCGCTCGAAATCATGGAGCGTGAAGGGCTCAACTATGCGTTTGAAAAAACAACGCTCAGCGAAGACAGTCATCCGAATTCCGTTCGCATCACCGTTGAACGCGGAAGTCGTGTGGCGCAAATGACCGGCGCATCGCTTGGCGCCGGCCGGGTGCTGGTAAACAACATCGACGGCTATCCGGTTGAATTCACCGGCAATCACTTCACCATCGTGCTGGTTGCCGAAGATGTAAAGGGCTCCATTGCGCGCATTGCAGGGCTTCTTGCTGACAGCAATATCAACATCGCAACACTCAAGTTGACGCGAAAAGAGCGCGGTGGCGATGCGTTCATGGTTATTGAAGTTGATGATGAACCTGGTGAAGATGTGCGCGACGCCATTCGCGATCTCACGTGGGTGCGCTGGGCATTCCGACTTGACAAGGTGAGTGCCTGATGTATCGCAATCTTGCCGAAGCCATTCGCGATGCCGAAGCGCGCGGTGTGCCACTGTCGACAGTCGCGCTTGAACTCGAAGCGAAAGATCAGGGGCGCACTGTTGAAAGCATTCGCGATGCACTGCGTCGTGCGTTGGTGATCATGCGCGAAGCGGTCGCACGCGGACTCGTTGGTGATTTGTATTCGTCATCGGGATTGGTTGGCGGCGACGCTGCAAAAATGCAGAATGGTCCGCCCGGCCCACTCGCAGGCACGATGTTTCGCGATGTGTTGGCACGCGCACTTGCCGTGCAGGAAGTGAATGCGGCGATGGGCGTTATTGTTGCGGCACCAACCGCAGGCGGGGCAGGCGTGTTGCCGGCTGTGCTTACGGGAATTGCCAAATCGCATAACCTGAGCGACGAACTCGTGATCGATGCGCTCGCAACTGCCGGGTTGATCGGTGCTGTGGTCGCCGAGCGTGCGTCGCTGTCCGGAGCGGAAGGTGGCTGTCAGGCCGAGACTGGTGCGGCGGCGGGGATGGCGGCTGGTGCCGCGGTGGAAATGCTTGGCGGAACGCCCACGCAGGTCGGGCATGCAACCGCGCTCGCCCAGCAGGGCACGCTCGGACTCGTTTGTGATCCGCTGGGCGGACTTGTTGAACTTCCATGCGTATTTCGGAATGCGACCGGTGCAGCAATTGCCATGGCGGCCATTGAGATGGCGATGGCTGGGGTGACGTTCGCCATTCCTGTCGATGAAGTGATCGATACCATGGGCGAAATAGGGCGCAACATGGACGTTCGTTATCGTGAGACGGCCGGTGGCGGTTTGGCGGCGACGCCCACGGGGCGGCGGCTGGCCAAGGAACGCCTCTACGAACTCAAGCGATCGTCCAGTTAGAATCCGAAACCGATCAGGGGGTCAACCAATCAAAGGGTCAGACCCTTTGATCGGCGAACCAAAGCGATCAGGTGCGATCAGGTGTGCGATCAGGTGCGATCAGGGGGTCAGACCCTTTGATCTGCGATCAGGGGGGCAGACCCTTTGATCCGGTCATTGATCAGTTTTCGATAACCGGGACGGAACGAAACGCGAAGGTGTTCTGGGACGTACGGCAGATTTATCCGAAGTGTGCGACCGAAGATGGAGTACTTTCAGATTCAACGAGGAAGGAGCCATGGTGACGCGGGAAGACATCGAAGCGTTTCTGGATCGACTCAGCGCCGACGGCGCTACACATAAAGAATTGGAACCCGGTTTGTGGCTGGTCCGTCCGGGTGGCGCGCTCGACTTTGACGTGGTTATTACACACAATCCCCCGGTGCTGCTGCTGCGCGTGAAAGTCATGCCGCTGCCAACTGGTGGAACTGAACTCGCATCAATCAGTCGCCGTTTGCTCGAGCTCAATGCGCAGGATTTGCTGCACGGCTCGTACGGCATTGAAGGCGAGGATGTTGTTCTGACAGAAGCGCTTGAGTTGGCGCATCTCGATTTCGAAGAATTTCTGGCGTCTTACGAAAGCATGACCCTTGCGCTGACTTCGCATATGCGCGAGTTGGCCGCCTTCCGCGAGGTCCGTTGAACCATGGGCATTTTTGATCGTCTCTCGACACTCGTCAAATCCAACCTCAATGATCTGATCTCCTCGGCGGAAAATCCCGAGAAGATGTTGAATCAGATCATTGTGGATATGCGCAATCAGTTGGCGCGCGCCAAGCAATTGGTTGCCGCCGCAATTGCCGACGAGAAGCGTTTGAAGGACCAGGCTGATGCTGAAGCCAAGCTCGCCACTGATTGGGAAGAGCGTGCTATGCTCGCCGTGCAACAGGATCGCGATGATCTCGCCAAGCAGGCGCTGTTGCGCAGCGAAGAACACAAGGAACACGCCGTTGCGTTGGGCACCACGTGGCAGATGCATCGGGCAGAAACCGACAAGCTCAAACAGGAATTGCGCGAGCTGCACGACAAAATCGAAGAAGCGAAACGCAAAAAGAATCTGTTGCTCGCGCGTGCACGTCGTGCCGAAGCGCAGGCTCGCATTTCGCAGACGATGTCAGGTATGTCGGACAAGTCGGCATTCGAAGCGTTCAATCGTATGGAAGAAAAAATCAATACGACCGAGCGGCAGCTTTCTGCCGCACGTGAGATTGATGAAGAGTTCAGCGGTGATCGTCTGCAGAGCGACTTCAAGCAACTCGAGCGTTCCGCAGGTTCAGTTGGTGCCGAAGATCGTTTGTTGCAGCTCAAGCAGCGCATGGGCAAGCTGCCGTCGGGTACGACGGTTACGCCGCGGCAGCTCGTGGCGGGTCAGGAAGGTGCGGCACCGGCCGCCCCAGCCGTTCCGGCGGCACTGTCTGCTGGTGAAGAAAAGGCCAAGACAACGGCCGAGCTGGATTTGATTGCGGAAATCGAAGGGCTGTCGGAGCCCAAACCGCGCAGCTGATACTTCGTGTAAATTTTGTATTACCAGCCGCGCGGCGGCCCACTGAGCTGGGTCGCCGCGCGTGTCTTTTTCACCAATGCACCGCATTTCTGTCATGCCTGGACAACGTCGATTTCTGATTCTCGCCGAAGGCAATTTCGGACCACTGTCATCAAAAACCGCGAACGCCGCACTGCGCTACATACCGCGCGAAGTCGCAGCTATTCTCGATTCGACGTCGGTGTCAACGAGCGTGCAGGAAGTGCTTGGTTTTGGCGGAACCGACGTGCCAATTGTGGCGACGTTCGAAGAAGGCATGAAACACAATCCAAATGCGCTGCTCATTGGCATCGCTCCGTCGGGCGGTCAGTTTCCGGTGGAGTGGCGACCGACGGTGCTCAGTGCACTGAACGCCGGACTCGATGTGTGGAGCGGATTGCATTCGATGCTTGGCGACGACGCAGAGTTTGCTGCGGCAGCGAAAGCAAACAAAGCAACGATTCGTGATTTACGTCGCGCGCCGGCCGATCTCACTGTTTCAAAAGGTCGCTTGCGCGATGCACCGCAAACCATTGTGCTTACCGTTGGCATGGACTGCAACATGGGCAAGATGACTACGCAACTGCAGGTGATCGAAGCGGTGCGCGCAAAGGGGCATCGCGTGAATTTCGCAGCAACTGGTCAGACAGGTATTCTGATTGAAGGACGCGGCATTGGTGTTGATGCAGTGATCGCCGATTTCATCGGTGGTGCGGCTGAACGTCTGACACTCGAGGCCTCAGAAGGTGCGGACATTGTGTTAGTGGAAGGGCAGGGCGGCATCATGCATCCGTCGTATTCGGGAGTGACGCTTGGTTTGCTGCACGGTTCCATGCCGCATGCGATGATCATGTGCGCGCAACCGTCCCGCACGCGCATTAACGGTGCAGGACTTGAGTGGACAAAACTTCCGTCCGTGAGCGAGATGATCAAGTTGTATGAGATCAACGCGGCGCCGTTGCGTGAATCGCCAACAATTGCTGTGGCGGTGAACACATTTGATTTGTCCGAACAGGCAGCGCAGGAAGCGATCAAGGCAATCGAAAAGGAAACCGGTCTGCCAACAACCGATCCGGTGCGCTACAGCCCAGAACCAATTGCTGCAGCGATTGATCAGTTCCATCGTGCGCGGGTGGCGTCGCGCGTCTGAAAACGAAAAGCCGCTGCGGGGTTATCGGAAATGCGGAACTGCGACTGCAAAAATGGACGCGGATTAGACGGATTTAGCGAACTGCATGCCGCAGATTGACTCCCAGTTCGGGACAATCGCGGTGTAGCTTCGCGGGATCTGCGCCATTTTTTTAATAACTGCGCGTGCGATTACGTGCTCTTGTACAGGGCAAGACTGTATTCGGTGTTCACGGTATCGAGTGCAGTTTCCAAAAGAAACTCCACGCAGATCGTGCGAAGCTACTCGGGTCGCCGAATACACACGGATGTAATCTGCGAAACGCCGTTTGCTAAATCCGTCTCATCTGCGTCCATTTGTTGCAGTTGCAGTTGCAGTTGCAGTT
>JBDTTO010000352.1:0-4505 GCA_039930585.1 Gemmatimonadaceae bacterium | reverse complement strand
GCGAGGAATCGCCGTCGCGAATTCATTGGCGACATACGCGAGCGAAGAACCTGCCGTTGACGACGTGGGAAATGTCATTGCGTTGTTCTCACACGCCCTTGTACATCGCAATCAGGCGCCGATTGTGTGTCTGGCGCACCTCGACACTGTGTTCGAACGCGACACGGTGTTGAACGCCCATTACGAGAACACGCGCGTGTATTGCCCAGGCATTGGCGATAACTCCCGCGGACTCGCAGCCATGATTACACTCGCGCGCGTGCTGCACGGCGATCGACACACTGCATCACGACTGCGCAGGCCAATCGAATTTGTCGCTACGGTCGGCGAAGAGGGGCTGGGCAATTTGCGCGGTGCACAGGCGTACTTTGCGAATCGCACCGCACACAACAAACCAATTCCGCACGCAGTGCTCGTGCTTGATGGTCCGGGCGATGAAAACATCGTGCATCACGCACTCGGGTCGCGTCGCTATCGCATAACGTTTCGCGGCGCGGGTGGGCACAGCTGGGTGGACTTTGGCGCGCCCAACGCCGTTCACGCGGCCGCACGTGCAGCCGCGATGTTAGCCGACGTGCCACGACACATGCACGCGCGCGTCGCGCTTACGGTCAGTGGAATTGGTGGTGGAGAATCGATGAACTCCATTCCCGCCAACGCGTGGCTTGATGTTGACGTGCGTGCGACAGAGCACGCGACGCTCACGCGCGTTGACGTTGAACTTCGCAATATTGTGCGGGAGGCCGCGCAGTCGGAGTTAAGCAGCGACGCGTCACGAAATTTCCCGCGCACCTTCCACAACACAACACCGCTCAACACCAACATCGAACTACTTGGCGAACGTCCATGCGGATCACTCGCAGTTGAACATTCGTTGGTTCAACTGGCGCAGGCTGCATCACTGCGTCATGGTGTCGAACCGGTGTCGGCTGTTGCATCCACCGACGCGAACATTCCGCTCTCGCTGGGCATTCCCGCCATCACGATTGGTGCCGGCGGAACGGGCGGCGGCGCACACACATTGCACGAGTGGTACGACAACACGCATGGATCACGCGGCGTCGCGCGGGCGTTTGCAATATTGGCCGCTCTGGCGGCGTAAACAATCCAACATTTCAGCGCGCGAACTGTGCGCGCGCTGTTTTCAAACTTTTAGTTCAAAAGCGGGTGGCGCTGGCCGCGTGGTGAAGAACTGCGCCTTTGCAGCGGTCGTTGGTGATGCAGTTTCGTAGGCCGCGCGCCAGCGTGCGCAAAACTCGTCAGCGTCCGCAGTTGGTACTAATGCCCAAACGCTTCCACCAAATCCCGCACCAAACGCACTCGCGGCAATTGCGCCGGCGTTCAGTCCTTCCTTCACGAGACTGGTCGTCTCGGGCACCTGATTTTCCAACGCACGTTCGGCACCCGCCTGCGATGCAGCCACATAGTGCGCAAACGTCTCCCAGTCACCACGTGCCGCCGCATCGGCCGCGAGCGGCACGTTCTCATTGGTCTCTTCCTGAAACTGGTTTATGCGCCTCAGGAGATGATCGGCCGAGAACTCTTCGGTGGCACTCGACTGTGCGATTGCAGCCATCTGGGCCGGTGCATCCGGTGAGCTGTTTAATGCTTCGGCCAGCGTGGTATCCGTGCGTGTTGTGGCAGCGTTCCACGACGTCAACAAATGGCGCACCGTGCGCGCAGCGCGATTGTAGCGCTCACGAACGGCGCCAATCTTCGACGCAACAACGCCGCTGACGGCGATAACAAATACAAGATCGTCCGGGAAATCCACCCAACGCTCGTGACGCACCGGTGACCATGCAAACTGGCCCAGTTTATTGGCTGCGCTGCAGAGGATTGCTGTGTGGTCCTGCGCGCCGCCCATCGTGCCAACACCCGCTTGTCCGGTAAGCGGACCAAACGTCAAACCGTTTTCAAGCGCGCCCAGATATCCCGCCAACGCCAAACGATCAGGCAATACAGCGCGCCAGGTGTGCAACGAATCAAGACCGCTGATTCCCGCAACGGCGAGCGCCAAACCAACAACGAGCGCACTCGAACTGCTGACTCCGGCCGCAGCGGGAAGATTGCTCGCAATTGCGATATCGCAGCCCAAAACATCAGCGCCAAAGTTGCGTGTGAAACGACGCGCAACGGCGCTTAAATACACATTCCACGGCGGACCACTGGGTGTTGGCGAGCGCACGTCGAGTGGCATGAAGATCGCTTCGCGGCGCGTGGCATCGCGCACAACAATTGAGCGATCAGCATGCGGGCGCGCGACCACAACGAAACCGCGCTCAACGGCGCACAACAGCGAACGTCCGCCGGCATAGTCAACGTGTTTGCCCAGTACTTCAATACGTCCGGGAATGATCCATTCGCGACGATTGTCCTTGGGAACCTGTACGTCGGACAGCCCTTGATTGGCGTCATGCAGCAGTGATGCGTATTTGATTGCCGCCGTTGTGCGCACACCTTCGGCTTCCATCGCCTGCACGCGCGATTCACTGCCCTGAATTGAAAAACCCGTTGGCGGCGTCATGGTGGTTGGCGTGATGCTCACGGCCGTGCCTCAACTCTTGCGAGTCGCGCGGTCACCGCGGCGATATCGGAACGCTGCGACAGATCGAGCACACCTGCCTGGAGTTTCACGACTTGAATCACGATCCCTTCCTTGACGGCCAGCGCGACAGCTTCGGGCAACTCGAATTCACCACGCGTTGAAAGCGATACTCGACGACAGGCGTCAACCAACGCCGGCGTCACCATCCACAAATTCATGCCAACCCAGCGCGCTTCGGATGCGTCCCGATTGAACGCAACGCCGGGCTTTTCTACAATTCCGGCCAGCTTGTTGTCTGTGGCGACGTCAAGAATGGCAAACGAGCGAACACGTTCGGCCGGGATGTTGCCATCACGAACCAATGCATCACGATCAAATGCGACTACACCAGCACCGTGCAGCGCCAATAGAGCGCCATAAGCTTCGGTCGGGTAGTAGTTGTCTGCATTTAAAACCAGGAATGGTGCATTGCCTACGACTGTCGCGGCTGCAACGACAGCGTCGGCAGTACCAAGCGGCCTCGCCTGTTCAGCAAAACGCACGCGCACTCGACTGGGTGGAGCGATTGTGACGAAATAGTCGCGTATTGCAACGTGTTCAGCACCAATCACCAGCACAACATCTTCGACACCGGCATCAGCCAACGCGGAGATTACATAATCGAGAAACGGCCGTCCGACCGAAATCATCCCCTTCACACCGGCGTCGGCGACTGTCGCTTGTTCGGCGTTGAGCGACACGTCGTCGTCCGCCCGTTTCATGCGTGTTCCCAAACCCCGCGCGAGAATCACCGCTGTACGCGTCAACACTCGCTGAAACTGCCAGACCTACTTGTACGACAGCGGCGGTCGCGTATCCCACGCACCACGCGTGAAGTCCGGAAACTTCTGTGGTGCGCTGCCATTCGCAACCGAGCGTTCGCTAAGTGGTCCCGGCGCACTCCAGGCCGCCGCGTCATACACGTCAAAATCGGGCACCAGCCCTTCACGCATGCACTGGATGAGCCGGTAGCACATGATGAAATCCATGCCGCCGTGCCCACCCATTTTTTTGGCAAGATCACCAACATTCACCCACAGCGGATGTGCGAAGTCCTTCTGGTAATCGGACAGCGGTGACCACTTTTCGCCGCCCTTCGCACCATCGACGTACACGCGCGGAGGATAGTCGTTGAAGATGCCTTTCGTTCCCTGTACACCATTCAGACGCGAATACGGGCGCGGATTCACGACATCGTGCTGCAAAAGAATCGTGCGTCCCTTCACCGTTTTGATGAGCGATGAATTCAGATCGCCCGCGATGTACTTCTCTTTCCACTTCGGATCGGTGCGGTCCTTAACTGTGTCCTCGCGATACAGCGAGAGACCGCGCTCAGGCGAGCTCATCGAGACCATGTAGTCAAAACGGTCACCACGATGCACGCCCATGTATTGCGCTACCGGGCCCAATCCGTGCGTGGTGTAAAAATTTCCGTTGCGTTCCGTGTGCGGTTTCCGGCGCCACAATCCTTCGCTCTGATTTTCATTCAGAATAGAGCGGAGGTCGTGCAGATACGCCGCGTCGCCGTGCAGCACTTCGCCAAACACACCGTCGCGCACCATGCGCAACACGGTCAGTTCGCTTTCACCGTAACAGCAATTCTCCATCAACAAACAATGACGTCGCGTTTTCTCCGACGTATCGACCAACGACCACAACTCGGCAATGGTCAACCCACTTGGCACTTCAGTGGCCGCGTGTTTGCCGGCTTTCATTGCCGCCAACGCAACCGGTGTATGCCAATGCCACGGTGTTGCGGTGTAGACAAAATCGATGTCGTCGCGCTGCACCAGCTTTTCAAAGTCACGCTCACCATTCGTGTACAGCGCGGGCTCGGGCTGCCCTTTCGCTTTCACCATCGCAGCGGCGATGGCCGCGTGTTCAGGCACGCTGTCGGCGAGGGCGGTGATGCGCACGC
>JBDTTO010000351.1:0-4511 GCA_039930585.1 Gemmatimonadaceae bacterium | reverse complement strand
ACGCTCATGCTGCTGGTGTTGGGGTTTCTGGTGGTGGCGATCGTACACCGTCGTTCGCGCACTTCGTCTGATCGCTGTGTCGCGGCTGAAACCTGCGGGTGAGACGCGTGCGTACCAGTGTCGATGCAATCACTGCTCCGGAATTGTCCGCGACTCGCGTGCCACCTCGGGCTGGCCGCTCTCCCAATCACATTGTCAGCGCAACCCGCGCATAACACAGCGCCAGACATTCGCTCCGACATTCGCTCCGACATTCCGGCTATCGAGCAGTACATCGCGCAGCAGATGCAGCGTAATCGCATCCCGGGTGTGGCCATTGCCATTGTGTCGAACGATTCGGTGATCTACGCGCGTGGGTTCGGTACAGACGGACTCGGCGCACCAGTCACCGAGCACACCGGGTTCGTGTTGGGATCCATGAGCAAATCGATCACCGCCCTGGCCGTGATGCAGCTGGTTGAGCAACATCTCGTGCAGCTGGATGCGCCCGTGCAGCAATATCTGCCGTGGTTTCGCGTGGCCGACGCGACGGCGAGTGCGCAGATCACCGTGCGTCAATTGCTGCACCACACCAGCGGCATTCCAACAAATGCCCCGCGTGCGACCGGTGCGTCGCGCACGCTCACTGATCAGGTACGCGCGCTCGCGCGCGTGTCGTTGCACAACGCGCCGGGTACGGTGCACGAATACGCGAGTCCAAACTACCTGGTGCTTGGTGCGATGGTTGAGGCGGTGACACAGCGTTCGTTCGCGTCGTATGTGCAGGCCAGGATTTTTACGCCGTTGGCCATGCGCGACAGCCACGCCGAGCTGGCGGGGGCGCTCGAACCTGCGAGCCCCGGGCGTCTCTCCAGCGGCCATGTGTACGTGTTGGGCTTTCCGGTTGCGCGTACGCTGCGATACGAGGCGGACCGGCTTCCGACGGCGGCGTTGATCAGCAGCGCTGCCGATTTGGGGCGCTTTCTCGTGGCGCAGCTCAGCTCGGATTCGAGCGAAGTATTGCGTGCTTCCGGCTTCGCGCAGATGCACACCGGCGGAGCGCCTTCAGCCGGGTTTTCGTACGCGTTCGGCTGGCGCGATGGCACGATCGCCGGCGAACACGCAGTACATCACGGCGGCATCGTTCCAAACTTTCGGGGCAAGATGGTCATGCTTCCCGAGCGGCGCCTGGGCGTCGTGGTGCTGACCAATGTGTCGTCGGCAATCCCCTGGCCAATTGCTCCTACCAGTCACGTTATGGCTGATGAGATCACGGCCGCGCTGATCGGTGTGCCGCTGCCCACGCCGGCGAACAGACATCGCTGGCTATTTGGCGGAGTCGCTGCCGCGATGCTTCTGATCACACTCGGCCAGCTCCGCGGCCTGATGAAAATAGTACGGAGCCGTACCAATACTGAGCGTGCGCCGCGAGCACGCGTGTCGATGTTCGTCGATCTGACATTTGTGGCGGCCGTGGCCTTTGTCGTTCCGCGGCTCGCGGGGTTGTCATGGAGCGAAATGCTGGCCGGCGCTCCCGACGTCGCGTGGTGGCTCATTGTTTCGGCCGCGTTAAGCCTCGCTACCGCGGCACGCCGCGCCGCTCAGCCCGCGTAACCGGACTGAGCAGCAGGGCTGGACGTCAGCGACGCCTTACTCGAGCAAGCCGCGCCTACGCGCGCCCCGACTCCTTTGCAATCATCTGACGCGCCTCACCCATCATTGTCGCGATAATTCTTGCTGCGGGCTGAATGTCCTTGATGAATTTCACGCCATCGCCGGCGGGCATTCCCATCTCCTCAAAATCACCCACCGTATCCGGCGTCGGAACAATCGCGCTGAATTTCGGCATTTCGTACGGTGCTTTGAGTGAGAGCGGAAAGAGAATTGTTTTCCCGATGAATGCCGGAGGCGGTGGTGGTGACGGAATTTTATCTTCGCGACCGGCAAATTCGTTCACAATGCGATTGCGCAACACGCGGTAAGGACGGTTCGGAAATTCGGGGCCGAACATGGTCGTCGTGACCGTCGAATTTCCCTGCGCTTTCACGAGTCGTTGTTTGTATTCGATGCTCGCATACGCTTCGGTTGACGCGACCAGTCGCGTACCGACCCACACGCCTTCCGCGCCAGCAAGCAGCGCGTTGAACACACCTTCACCATTCGCGATACCACCGGCCGCCAGTACCATCACCGGTTTGACAGCGTTGATGATTTGCGGAAGCAGCGAGCGTGAAGGCGTGATGCTCTTGTTGTGTCCGCCCGCTTCCGAACCCTGCGCGACAATCGCGTCCACACCAACTTCGACCGCTTCAATCGCCTGTTTGACCGACGCCGCCTGCATCCACACTTTCGCGCCCGATGCGTGCAATCGATCAACCCAGATCTTAGGCGGCACATTGAAATGAAACACCACAAGTTTCACACTCTCCGCAACACAAACATCAATGTGCGCATCGGTGGTAAGCGGCCCGAACGCCGCATCATCCACAATGAAGTCCACGCCGAACGGTTTGGACGTGAGTGCCTTGATCTGTTGAATGAGCACCTGCGTGCTGGGAGGTGGTTCGATCGCATTGCCAAGTACGCCAAGTCCGCCCCCGTTTGAGACGGCGGCCACGAGCGCCGGCAGCGCGATGAAACCCATGCCCGCGCCGACAAAGGGTACATCAATGCCGTAGTCGCGCGTGAGACGTGTTGTCAGGCTCACTTTTGTGAATGCCTCGCTCGAGCCGGAAGTTATGTCGTTCGAAGACGCGGACGATCTGATTTTCGTCGCGCCCGCGACAAGTCCGTCTGCGTTGCACGCGGCAAGTGCAAACGCGCCAGCGGCAACTGCAGCTGCGCGCAGAAACTCGCGACGCGGTTGCTCAGGTTCATTCACATGTTTGTCGTTCTCACTACTTTGCGATTCCAGATCGTCCTTTCTGCTCATTGATTGTGCTCCGTTCTCAGGTCTGATGGAGAAAACTGAACGCCACGTTGACGTCAGCGTATTCCTATTTGTCCTTTCACACTCGCGATCAGTTTCGCAGAGTCGTATCCAATGCCGTCACGGAACACGAGCGACACGTTGTAGATGTCCGCAGGTTTGAGTACGGGATTGCCATTGATGATCGCGAGGTCTGCAATTTTTCCAACTTCAATTGTGCCGCGTTCTGCCAGTTCGCCCAACAACTTCGCGCCGTTCGCACTCATGATGCGAATGGACTCTTCAGCGGTGAATCCTTCTTCGATAAACAGCTCGTAGTTGCGGAGATTTCCGTAACCCGGAACGCTTCCGTTCCCCCACGGGTCTACGCCCGACACAAGTAGTCCGCCGGCCCGCACAAATGCCCGATCGTATTGCATCATTTTGGCGAACAGCTCGGCGCTTACCGGAAACTCATTCGCGTCCGCGTGTGATTGTTCAACGACACGCCGGGTTTCTGGCGACAGTGCTTCCAGCGCGCGTGGGTCCAGGCGAGCGCGCGACTGCACAAACAGTTCATACACCGACAGCGTTGACGTAACTGCAACTCCTCGCTTCACCAGTTCAGCAATGGAAGCACGAACGGCAGTAGAATTTACATCGACATCTTTTTGCGCCTTCATGTTGTCGGCCGGACAGATATCCGGTTGTTTGTCAGGTACGAAATCACTGTCAGTGATGAAACCATGCTCCACATTATCAATGCCCAACGCTGCCGCTTCGCGAAACGTGACTGAACAAAGATGCGCCGTTACTTTGGCGCCGTGTTTATGCGCTTCGTCAATCGCAACTTCCAACATGTGTCGCGACACGTTGCCCAGAAACTTGAACCAGGTCGCGCCTTCGGCTGCCCAATAGGCAACGACGCGGCGGGTTTCTTCTTCGGTGTTGACGAAGCGCTCGTAACTTCGCGATGGTGCCACGCCGCCGTTGAGATACGGTCCGGTGATGTGCATGCGCGGCCCTGCAATGCTGCCATTCGCAATCGCGTGTTTCATGTTGAGTTCGACGTACGGAAAATAACTTCCGGTCGTGCGAATCGTCGTGACGCCATTGGCGAGATACAGCCGCGGTGCACTGAGCGACATCTGCGTCACTTGCGTGCCGGCGTAAAAATATGTGTGTTCGTGCATGCCAACGAACCCGGGCACGACGGTTTGTCCGTGCAGATCAAGCACTCGTGCCGATGCCGGAACTACCGCGCTTGAAGCAGCGCCGACAGCCGTGATCTTTCCGTCAATCAGCACAACCGTTTGATCGTCTTTCGCCGGGTTGCCCGTTCCGTCAATCACGCGCACGTGTGTCAGCGCGACGATCCGATCATCAACGGTCACGAATTGTTTTACGGCGTCGGCCAATGCTGCCCGTTGTTGTGCGTGCACGATCGCATCTGGTAGCACCATCGCAAACGACAACAACATCGCGGCGCCACGGAGCACACGCGTGCGTCGTATGACGCGTCGTATGACGCGTTGTGCGCAGTTAGTGCGCATTGAAGAATTCCAAAATGCACCAACCGAATTGTTCGGCACGCGGTCGCCATCGGTCATGTGCACGAATCCTC
>JBDTTO010000350.1:0-4520 GCA_039930585.1 Gemmatimonadaceae bacterium | reverse complement strand
GCTTACCCGGCAGCAGGTGCTGGCGATTGCCGCCGAAGTCGCGCCGCAGGAAGACAAGATTGTTGTCGCCACGGGCACGAATATTCGCTTCCTGTACGAATGGAATGATCAGCAGTGGTTGGTGGCGCAGGATAACGAAGCGCCGATGACACGTTTGGTCGTTCGCAAATGGGTTGAGAAAAAGAGCGATCAAGCCGCCGCATCGGATCCGGATAGCATCGACGTTTTCGCCGATGTGAAAGTGCACCCGCGACGTCGCGCCAGTGACCGCGCGTTTGGACCGTTTGAAACCGAAACCGCGGCACGTGAAGCCATGGAACGCTTGCTTCGTGCACAGGTTGCACGCGGTGCCGCCGATTTGCATTTGCGCGTTGGCGAACCGCCATTGCTGCGTCAGGGCGGCGACATCATTCGCATCGAAGACGAAGTCGTGCTGGATGACGCGACGCTCAAAGGCATGTTGTGGGGCATCATGCCCGATCGCAACAAGGGCGAATTTGAACAGCTGTGGGACACGGACTTCGCGTACGAAATTCAGGATCTGTCGCGCTTTCGCGTGAACGTGCTGAAGGATCGCGGTGGTGTTGCGTCTGTCATTCGTACAATTGCGAACGACACCGTCACTGTTGAACAGATGGGCGTCTCGCAGGAAGTACAACATCTCTGCTCGCTCACGAAGGGACTGGTGCTCGTTACGGGCCCAACCGGTTCGGGCAAATCAACAACGCTCTGCGCATTGGTCGATCTCGTAAACCGTTCGCGATCGGATCATATCATCACGATTGAAGATCCCATCGAGTTCGTGCACAAGAGCAAGAAGTGTCTCATCACGCAGCGCCAAGTCGGCATGCACACGCAGTCGTTCAAGAGCGCGCTGCGTGCGGCATTGCGTGAGGATCCGGACATCATTCTCGTTGGCGAATTGCGCGATCTCGAAACGATTGCCATCGCGATGGAAACGGCCGAAACAGGTCACCTTGTTTTCGGAACGTTGCACACGTCAACGGCGGCGGGCACGATCAATCGTATCATCGATCAATTCCCGGCCGACCGTCAGGATCAGATTCGCGTGATGCTTTCGGAATCACTGAAGGGCGTGATCTCACAAACTCTGTGCAAGAAGATTGGCGGCGGTCGTGTGGCCGCGCGTGAAATTCTGCTGGTAAACAAGGCCGTGAGTTCGCTCATTCGCGAAGGCAAAACGATTCAGATCAACAACATCATCCAGACGCAGAAAAAGCTGGGAATGGAAACGTTGAACGACGCGCTGCTCACATTGGTGAAGAGCAAAACGATCGAGCCCGTCGAAGCCTACATGAAGTGCGCCGAAAAGAAGGACATGGCCATGAAGTTGACGACACTGGGCTATGACATTTCGTCAGTGTCCAGCGAAGAATAAACGAGTTTAGCTGTTGGCCGGCGCCTGACGCGGTTCTCCCGTTTGGGGTAACCCAAGCCGGCCAACATCAAACACGTCCATCGGAAGTTCGGTTGGCAGGCCACGCGCCATTTGCGCAACAGCTTCACCAATTGCTGGCGCGAATTTGAATCCGTGTCCAGAACACGCCGCCGCCAGAATAACGTTTGGTGCCCACGGTAGCGGACCAATTGCGAAATGTTGATCTGCTGTCGTCGTGTAAAAACAGGGCATACTTTCACGTAACGGACCAACGGCGCCAGGCGCGTAAATCGCGAGTTCTTTCGCGACGATTTCTGTGTCGCTGGCCGCAACCGGCTCCCAATCGAGATGCGCGTCACCGGTGCGTCCGCTGTGATGCAATCCCGCCTTGAATCCGTCACCGAAGTCGGGAATCGAATAGAAGAAGCGCCCGTCTTCGAGTGCAATCAACGAAATCGGACACTCGGGTGCACGTGCACTGGGCGACGTCGAACCAAACCAGTTGACAGTTTCGCGCGTGACATGAAACGCATGATCGAGCCCAAGTAGCTTCGGCGCCCACGCACCAGCGGCAACAACAACGCGATTGGCGTAGTACGTCTTAGAATCCGTGTGCACAGCAACGTGCTTATCGCTCGAATAATCAATCGAGAGAACTGTCTCATTGGTGGTGATGTGTGCGCCTGCTTTTCGTGCAACTTCCAAATGGCTTTGTACGCACAAATCGGCAAACAACACACCTGCACCTGGTTCGTACAAACCCATTGTTCCCGTTGCGGGCTTGAACGCGGGAAATCGTTGCTCGATTTGTTCAACGGTCAGCAACTCATGCGCAATTCCGTGTTTTTGCGCACTGATCAATGCACCATCAATCAAGTCATCTTCGCGGCGCCCAATTGTGAGCCCGCCAGTTTGCGTGAACAGCGTGCGACCCGTGTCTCGCTCAAGCTCACGCCACAACTCAAGTGCGCGAAGTGCCATTGGCACATACACCGGCGCTTCATAATACGCTTGTCGATAAATACGCGTGTGACCGTGCGACGAACCGCGATTGTGCGGTGGGTTAAATCGGTCAATGCCCAATACGCTAAGGCCCGCCTTCGCGAGATGATACAGGCTGGCGCCTCCCGAGGCGCCAAGCCCGATCACGATGACATCAAACGTCGATAATTTCGCTTCTGGAGAAACCATGCCACATGCTACTTGTCTTTCCCTCCAGTATCCAGCGCTCCCTTCGTAACCAGTTGCGCGGCCAGCACCGTCTGAATCACACTCACCATGTTGTTGGTAGTCTGTTCCGGAGCGCCCGTTTCTCCACTTGCAAACGTGACCATGCGCGCTTCAGCCAGTGCAGCCGCGATTGCCGGTGCAATGGTGGGTAGCATCTCAATCTGGCGATAACGGAAATACGCTTCACCGCCCGCCTGGATGGCCTTGTTGACTTTTTCAATACTCTCCGCCGTTGCGTCAGCAATCCGGCGAATACGAATCGCTTCGGCATCGGCGCTTGCTTCGGCTTCGAGTCGCACAATGGCCGCATCAGCACGTGCCTGCGCAATTTGCGTGGCGTCAAGTTCGGCGACACGCATCAAACCCATCGCTTCCTGACGTTTGGCTTCTGCCTGCGCAATCAACGCCGCGTTTGACGCGCGCGTCTGCTCCAGTTCGCGCTGTTTGTCGGAAATATTTCGTTCCGCATCAAGCTGCGCTTCTTTCGCGCGACGTGCCTGCATGGCCGCAACGATTTCGGAATTCGCTTGTGCTTCGGCCGCCGACTGACGACGACGCGCTTCCGCGACTTCCGACTGCACGATCTTGATGTTGAGCGAGTTGAAGATCAAACCGAGATCGGTGAGCTCACGCGAACACGCCTTGCGAATGATGATCGCCAGCGGATCATCTTCGTCATCGATGACTTCAGGATGCCCATCGACAATCATCACCGGCGCGGGCGCCACCTTCACAACCGCGTGTGATCCGGGCAACAGTGACTGAGAGGCCGAGGGTGTTGCACGGGCAGAGAAGAGCTGGTCGTGCGTGAGGAGGTTGATCGCGCGACGCCCCGAACTTGAAAGCAAATCGGTCAGTGTGTTCACTTGATCGGCTTCGGCTTTCGAGAAAAAGCGATTCGCTGCGGTTTTGATCAACACATCTGAATCACCAACGGACACAATCGCGCTCGCGAGTACACGCACTTTGATTGGGCGCGGCGTGCCTGTGTCGTCGACGTCGGCCGTTTGATCGGTGATGTCGAGATCGACGTTGATCACCTTGCTTGAAATTGTCGTGCCAGTCGTGAGCAGCGGGATTTCTTTCGACTTGCCCGGCCCGCGATAAATCACGGTGCCACCGGACAACCAACTCACCAGTCGAATTTCACCGGCTTCGACGTTGCGCAGGAATTTCGCGACAATGACAGGAATGGCCACCACGACGAACGCCACAACCGCAACGGCAATCGCGCCGCTTGAAAACAGCTGATCCATGAATGATTGACTCTCCAGGAGTCGGTTGAATGAGCGTCCGCTGTGTGAACTACAACCGTGAACTACAACAGCGAGACGGTACAGCGATTGCGCGCGGCGTCTACGTCTTCGATTCGGAGCCGCGTGCCAGCCAACACAGTCGCGCGATTGGCGCGTGTGTTGGAGTCGAGGGTGCCCAACAGCTGCACCATGTGTCCATCAACTTCAATTGCAATGAGCCCCTGCCCGTTCGCGTCAAAACGCGTCACAGCAGTTGCTTCGCCCATCAATGCGCTCTCGAGTGTGAGTGCGGGCTGTGATGCAAAACGAAGTGTGAAATTCCAGATGGGCCTGACGATAAAACGCTCAAGCGCCCAACCACCGGCCACTGCGACGGCAAACAGCGCAGGTCCTTGCAGTGCATTTCGCAGCAACAATCCGGTAGTGCCAAGTCCAAGGCACACGCTGAACAACGTGCGCGGCGACATGAGCGCGAGCAGTGTTTCGGTGCCATGACTGGCGGATGTGCTGTGCGCGGCGGTGTGGTTGGTGCCGGTGTGGCTCGCACCGTGCGCAGAAGCGCTGCCAGTGTGACCGTGGCCTGCGTGTCCATGTGAAGCGTGGCCCGCTCCGGCGTGGCCTGATCCGGCGTGGCC
>JBDTTO010000349.1:0-4521 GCA_039930585.1 Gemmatimonadaceae bacterium | reverse complement strand
TCGGCCGGACCCCCAATTTGGAACGTGGTGTACGGAGCCAACGGCACATCGCGTCGAAGATGCGGTCCGTCCAGGCGAGCGCGCAGAAGGTCGGTGTTAGCCACAGGTTGTGTCGTCGCAGGTTGCGAAACCGCAGGTTGATTCATCGCCGTAAGTTCCTCGATCCCCTCTTCGAATGCCAGCGTTGTCCCCACATCGGCCGCTGATCGGCCGCATTCCCCGTCGTTTCCGCCACCACGTTGCACTGGGCGCCGCGCTGTTGTTGGCCGCCCCCGCAATCACACCCGCAGCTTCAACAGCGGCCGCGCAATCGCGTGCCGAGTTGGAGAAGGTGATGCGCCGGAAAGTGTTGGCGAATGGTATGGAGATCATCGTCGTGGAAAATCACGGCGTACCAATTGCAACGCTGGAAATTGACGTCAAGAACGGTTCGTTCACGCAGCCGCCCGATTACGCGGGGCTCGCGCACATGTACGAACACATGTTCTTCAAAGCCAACAAGGCGCTGCCCGAGCCCGAAGAATTTACCGATCGCGCTGCGGAACTTGGCGCGGTGTTCAACGGCAGTACGCAGGAGGAACGCGTGAACTATTTCCTCACGCTTCCGGCCGATTCGCTGGAAGGTGGTTTGGGATTTCTCGCCAACGCGTTGCGTTCACCGCTGTTTCGCGCAGACGAACTCGCGCGTGAAAAAGAAGTTGTCATTGGCGAATATGATCGGCAGGAAGCGCAGCCTGGATTCGATTTCAACCAGAAAGCAACGGCCGCGTTGTATCCGGGTCAGTTCAGCCGCAAGAACACCATTGGTGATCGCGTCATTCTGCAAAAGGTCACGCCCGAACAGATGCGCGTGATTCAGAAAAAGTATTACGTGCCAAACAACAGCGCGCTGATTGTTACGGGCGATGTGAATCCAGAGAAAGTTTTTGCATTCGCTGAAAAGTTTTTTGGTGATTGGCCAAAGGGGGCGGATCCGTTTGTTGCTGATCCCATTCCGGCCATTCCACCTCTCACCGCAAACAAGGCGTTGATTGTTGAAGAAAACATCAATGCAGTTGGTGTGCAGATTCAGTGGCAGGGGCCGAGTGTTGGCAAAGACGCGGCCGCAACGTATGCCGCTGACGTATTCAGCGATGCGCTTAACACACCCGGATCAACGTTTCAGAAAAACCTTGTCGACAGCGGGCTCTGGCAGGGGATTGGCGTCAACTACTACACGCTCAATCAGGTGGGTCCGATTACCGTAAGCGGACAAACAACGCCTGAAAAGTTGCGTCCCGCGTTGGCGGCGCTCGAAAAGGAGATCGCGCGTTTTACCGATCCGACGTACATCACGCCGCCCGAACTCGAATCGGTCAAAGCGCAGCGTCAGGTATCGAGCGCGTTTGGTATTGAAAAGGCGTCGGAGATTGCGCACACGATTGGTTTCTGGTGGAGCGTAGCCAGTCTCGACTACTTCATGAACTACACCGACCAGATGGCGCAACAGCGTATCACGGATCTCATGCGCTACACAAAAACTTATGTGGAAGGAAAGCCGCGGTTGACGAGTATTCTGATTTCTGCGCAAGCGCGCAAAGCACTGGGGCTCACTGAAGCCGAATTGTTGACCGCAAAGAAGCCGACGGTGACGCCGTGATGCGCAAAGTTTTTTCGACACTGGGCGTTGTAGCGTCGTTTGCTGCACTGAACGTCGCACACGCGCAAGTTACGATACCGCGCGGTGCGACCACTATCGCCGTAGCCAAGGATACGAAGGGTGCCGGCGATACGCTCACAAGCAAGTTTGAAGTAGCTGGCATTCCCGTCATCCTGCGTCAGGTTACTGCCAACAACGTTGTCGCAGCAAACCTGTATCTGCTTGGAGGCGTTCGTCAGCTAACGCCGGCCACACAGGGCATCGAAACCCTGCTGCTTGAAGCCACGGAATACGGCACCAGGAAATATCCAAAGAACGTGCTGCGTCAGAAGATGGCGCGCCTTGGCAGTGCGATAGCGGTGAGTCCGGGCATTGACTGGACCAACATTGGCGTACGTTCAACCACGACAGGGTTTGACAGCACGTGGGTGATCATGGCCGATCGTCTCATGGCGCCGCTGTTGCTGCAACCAGACATTGATCTCGTGAAGGAGCAGTTGCTCGAAGCACTCAAGGGACGCAACGACAGTCCTGATGCACTGCTTGATCATCTCGCCGACAGCGTAACGTACGCAGGAAGTCCGTATGCGCTTGATCCGATCGGCACGTCAGAATCAATTGCCAAACTCTCGCTGGCCGATCTCAAGAAGTATCAGGCAGAGCAGATTGTCACGTCGCGTATGATGCTGGTGATTGTCGGCAACGTGTCACGCACGCGTGTTGAAAAGTTGGTACGTGAATCGCTCGGACGTTTGCCGAAGGGCACCTACTCGTGGTCTGCGCCACCGGATTTGCCATCAGCACCGTATTCACCTGCCATCGTAAAACGCGCGCTGCCAACGAACTATTTGCAAGGTTCATTTCGCGGACCGCGCGCCAACTCGAAAGAGTACGCAGCACTTCGATTGGCGACTGCTGTTCTCTCAGGACGCTTGTTCACCGAAGCGCGTGCGCGACAGAATCTCACGTATTCCATCAATGCGCCGTTTGTGGAACGCGCGCAGTCGATGGGTGGTTTGTACGTCACCACCACGTCGCCCGATGCAGTACTCAAGATCATGATGAACGAAATCAGCGACCTGAAAGAAGGCATGATTTCCGAAGACGGACTCGATCGCCTGGTGCAACAGTTCATTGTCACGTACTTCCTCGACAACGAAACCAACGCGGATCAGGCCAACATTCTCGCGCGTGCGGAACTCTATCAGGGCGATTACAAACGCGCCTCGCAGTTTGTTGACGATTTGCGCCAGGTCACTCCGAAGGACATTCAGCGCGCGGCCGGCAAATACATGGTGGATGTGCGTTGGGCGTATGTTGGCGATCCCAGCAAACTCACCCTGGCGCTGCTCAACCGGTTCTAATCGAGCATGACTGCATCGATCAAACATCCGTGGCGTGTTTCCGAACGCACCTGGCCCGAAGTGAAGGCCGCGGAATTTACGATGGCCATTGTGCCGTGGGGCGCGACCGAAGCACACAACACGCATTTGCCATACGCGACTGACACCATGCTGGCCGAGGCCGCCGCTGATGCCGCTGCGGCCGAAGCGTGGAAGCGTGGTGCACATGTCGCCGTGTTGCCTTCGATAGCGTACGGCGTGCAGGCCGGACAGCTCGACATTCCGTTCTGCATGAACATGTCACCCAGCACACAGATGGCAGTGTTGCGTGACATGGCGGCGTCGCTTATTCCACACGGCATTCGCGCGCTTGTCATCATCAACGCGCACGGTGGCAATGATTTCAAGCCAACCATTCGCGAACTGCAGCCGACCACCGAACTGTTTTTGGCGACGCTCGACTGGTGGAAAGCCGGTGACATGAAAGCCACGTTTGTTGAACCCGGCGATCACGCCGGCGAACTGGAGACCAGCGCGATGCAGTTTGTCGCGCCGCATCTTGTGCGTCCGCTTCATGAGGCCGGCGATGGCCATTCACGCAACTGGAAGTTCAAGGCGATGCAACAGGGTTGGGCCTGGGCGCCTCGACAGTGGACACGCATTAGCGACGATACGGGCGTGGGCAATCCGGCGCACAGCACGGTGGAGAAAGGCGAAGCATATGTGCGCGCGTGTGGCGTAAACATTGGCGCGTTCCTGGCCGAGCTGAATTCGGCGCTTCCCACAGATTTGTACGAGAGCTAAGCGTCGCTAATATTCCAAAGCGCTGCGCTGAACAGCAGCGCTTAACGAAGGCAGCACGATGACTGCCTCGCGCGCGTCCAACACTCCCGCCCCTCCCTCACAAGATGTCCACGTCACGTCGTGATTTTCTGAATTGGGTTGGCGTCAGCTCTGCGCTGGCGGCCACTGCGTCGTTTGCAAAAACGGAGGCACTCGCAGCGCAGCAAGCCAAGCCCGCCGAGGGCAGCAAGTGGGATATGAGCTGGACTGACCGCGTGAACGGCAAATACAAAGCCGTGTTTGATGGTCCGTCCATGTCAGAAGGCGGCGCGATGTTTCGCGCGTGTATCTGGCGCGATCAACACAAAGACGTGTATGGCACCGAGCGCAAGGATGCGAGCGCGGTGCTCGTGCTGCGACATGCCGCGATTGAACTCATCATGAACGACAAGTATTGGGATCGGTTCGAAGTTGGGAAGACGGAAAAGTGGAAAGACTCGAAAGGCAAGAAGTGGATCAAGACGAATCCGATCGGCTCGGCCGATCCGGCGATGACGGGCGCGTTCAAGGAATACAATCTCGCGGACT
This sequence comes from Gemmatimonadaceae bacterium, assembly GCA_039930585.1. Classification (GTDB taxonomy): domain Bacteria; phylum Gemmatimonadota; class Gemmatimonadetes; order Gemmatimonadales; family Gemmatimonadaceae; genus Gemmatimonas. The sequence goes on along the minus strand of JBDTTO010000349.1, from coordinate 168 downwards.
TCATGAAGTCGGGCGGCATTGTGCTCGCCTGCAACATGGCGTTCAGTAGTGTCATTGCGAACTACCGCAAGAAAGACAAGTTGTCGCAGGCCGACGGAACGAAAGCCGCGAAAGAAGACATCATTCCTGGAATCATTCTGCAGCCCTCGGGAATTTTCGCTGCTCTAC
>JBDTTO010000348.1:0-4533 GCA_039930585.1 Gemmatimonadaceae bacterium | reverse complement strand
CACCGTTGCCGCAGGCACGCCAGATAACAGCTCTGCCAACTGCTTTCCGCCATTTACCACGAGAGCGACACGTGAGTTGAGATGTACTGTTGCGGCGCCCAACAACGAACCACCGTGCCCGACAGTTGCGCCAATTCCTGCACGCCAAGCGCCAACAGCCTGCAACTCAACACGCGCGACGCGCGCAGTAACGATGCCTTCCACGTCCTGCACCGAGTAGTGCCGGTTATCCCGAGCGAGAAAAATATTCGAAGCTTCAAGCAACGGAAAATCGTTCGTAAACGATCGACGAAACGCGAACATTCCCGTCAGGCGCCCACGTTGCGCCCAGGCGCCTACGTCCCACGCGAGCGAATGAAATCGCAACGTATCGCGTCGCGTCACACCAGCGCCAATCGTGCCAAACACGCCGTAGTGTTCGCGCACGAACTGCGGCCGCACAAAACCATCGCGACTCGATCCATTGTCATCAGCGAGCGCACCAAAAGTGGTGGCCGATCCTGACAGTTCAACGCGCCACGATGGCCATGCGGGCAGCGCGAGTTCCGTGCCAAGCGTTCCCTGTGCCGCTGTGGACTTATCGGATGCCTGCAGTAACAACACCGAGCCTGACAGCGCAGTGAATGATGTCGCGCGTCGTCCGGAAACTGTCACGGCGCCTGCTGTCGCCGATGCATGCATTGGCTGCTTGATCGACAACCCGCCAGCGTCAATGGTGAGCGATGACGTGCTTTGTGCGATCGCTGTTCCAAACAGGAAAGGGATGAGCCCCAAAAGGCCCATCCCGTAACCAATCACTTGCACCGCCGACGTTTGACACCTTCGCGAAAAGCCTGGTCGGGAGCGCTGCGTTGTTCGTGTTGCGTCCGTCAGTATTATTTGGGTCGAATGCGGGGTTTGCTGGGAACAATCGTCGCCGTTCCAACTGGTGTTGGAAGTAAAGACATCACCCCCTTCGCACGCAATTCCAGTGCAGCATCGGCCGAAAGTCCGGCGGCGACATCGGCCTCGACGTTTGTGGCCATTGCGACAAGTTGTGAACTGGTCGCGCCACGTTCCATCAGCTCACGCACGCGTTTCGTTGCTTTTGCAACCGGCACCTGATGGGCGACCAGCTCGTAAAGAATTCCCAGAGGAACGGTCAGTGGTTTGTTTGGCCACAATTTGCGAAGCTCGCGCAGTGTTGGTGCCGGCACCCCAATCAACAGCGCATTGGCGCCGGCCGAGAGCTCTTCCACCGAATACGTAGGCGCGAGTGCTGCCGACGATATCTCGAGGCGTTTCGCCAAAACTCGCACGGCTTGCTGAATAAGAGCGGGTTCCGATTGCTTGGAAACACCTTCACGCACTTTGAGCAGCAGCGGTTCGATGGAAACGTTTTTGGACTGCGTATTTCGAATTACTTGTTGAATGGCATCACGTGCGCGCGCGTCACTCAGTAGTTCGGTTCCATCGCTTTGTGCACTCAACGTGGACGCAGCAAACATGGCCACAACCAACGTCATCAAACGCACTGCGACGCCTAACGATCGCGGGTTCATGGCGAGGTCACCATAATAACTGAACCCGGTTTTCCGAAATCGCTGTTGCTGGCTTTGGGAGCACGCGGGTCAGCCATCCAGCGTTTTCCGTCCACCACAAACGAGTATTCGTGACGACCGGGTTTGATTGGCAGCGTGATGTTCCACACGCCGTTCGCCATCATCTGCAGCGGCGCTTCGCCAATCGCCCAACTGTTGAAGTCTCCAACAATGGATACCGATTTTGCATCAGGAAGATCGAGCACGAACTGCGTCGGGATGGCACGCTCTGCATCGGCCGCGGCCGCAGCGGGAATAATCGGACTTGCAATTGGCGTTACGGTATTCGGAGATGCGGCAACCGTTTGACTAGATGCTGCGTCGTTTGTGCGCGAAGCGAATTGTCCGTTCACTACATAGCCCGCAATCATCGCGGCAGCAACCAATCCCGTTGCGCCAACAATTGAAAGCGACGGCATGCGCATCCAGTCCAGCCATTCCCGCCACCGTGGCGTGGGCTTCGGCGCCCGGCCATGAACGGCCGACAATACTCTGGCGACTGCATGCGCATCCGTTGGTGGCAACGGTTTGAGCGCCGCTCGTACCCGCTCAACTGTTTCGTCGCGATCGTTAGGCATATCAGACATCCAGGTACACTGCGTTCAACTGAGTTCTCATCGCATCACACGCGCGCTTGACGCGCATGCGTACAGCCGAGAGTCCGACTCCGGTCACTGCGGCAATGTCTTCGTAATCCATATCTTCGATGTGCCGCAACAGAAACGCTTCCCGTTGTTCACTCGGCAACTGCGCCAGCACGAACTGAATTTCCGCAGCAAATTCGCCTGAGGTGGATGCGGGCGTGGCGGCGTGTGGGGGAAGTTCGCCGTACTCGATTACTGAATACCGCCGATTGCGTTTCGCCAACAACGTGCGACAGCGATTTGCGAGAATACGAAAGAACCATGGATCAAACGCCGCGTCTTCGCGGAATCGCGCGAGGTTGTCGTACACGCGCACAAACGTATCCTGCACCGCTTCTTCGGCGTCTTCGCTGTTACCCACCATGTGTTGGGCGTAACGCATCGCACGCGGGTGAAGCCGTTCAACCAGAGTGGCAAAGGCGTGTCGATCGCCACGCTTTGCACTCCGTACGACAGGATCTGTCTCGTTCAACCAGCCCTACTTGAGCTTGATGCTCGTGGATTGCATTGAGCCTTCGGGCACCAACGTTCCATCGGTGCGAATTGCATACTTCCACCACAACACCGTCGCATCGGTTGCCTGCGGCGTGTAACCGACGATTTGCGTGAAAGGAACCGTCGCTGATTCGGCCTGTTTCAGCACCTGGCAGTTCGAGACGCATGGCGGAAACATCGCGACGGTGACCTGATTCTTTTCGATCACCATGTAGCCAACCTGACGCTCCGTGGTGTTGCGCAACTTCACGGTGTTGTTGGACGTTGTGACTTCGAGAGTGCCCGCGACAATTCCATGCTGTGAATCATTGTTGCTGGGTGTCGGCTCAGTGGCCGCGGTGTTCGACGAGCACGCAACCATGAGCAGTGCGAGACTTGCCAGCACGCTGCTTCTGATCATGCCGCTGGTGAGTGCGCTGCCAATCATCATGTTGTTCCTGAACAAATTGTTTGCGAGAACTGTGGGTTTGAGTCGATTCATTTCCGTCGTCGGAAGAGGAATGGTTTGCCGTGCGTTGTGCACTCCTCTACTTCATCTTTTGATGGCCTGTCACAAGAACTTATGGCAATAGTCGCAATTGCGCGCATATTGAATGTGCGGTGACCGGAAGAGACCGGCATCGGTTGTTGAAAGTAGTGTTTATGACCCATTGACCCGCCCCATTCCCGTTACGGAGGCACCACATGAATCTGTCTGGTCGGAAAATGTTGTTCCCGCTGTCCCTCGCGTTCACCGTGGTCGGAGTTGCTGTTGCCGTCGCGCCCACGACGTCGCTTTCCGCAGCACAAACTGCGGGAGTATCAACTGCGAATACGTCCAACGTGAGCGTAACAGCCGAACAACGACAAAAAGAGCTGCGTCGCATTCACGTGCATTTCGACAGTGTTTTGATCGAACTCAGCACTGCCGATGTGGGCCAACTCACCAAATCGCAGCAAGCAAACCGTGACAAACTTGTGCAGACGTTGCGGGGATACAGCACTCGAGGTGACTTCCCTCACAATTATGACTTTGCGACGCCAACGCCGTATTTCATCGATCGCAAAACGGGGACGCTGTGCGCGGTCGCGTATTTGTTGGAGTCAACCGGACGTCGCGCACTGGTTGATCGTGTGGCGCGCACGAACAACAACGTGTGGGTCGCCGATTTGAAGGGCGATGCGTCGTTTGAGGAGTGGCTTGATGAAAATGGCATCACGCTCAACGAAGCGGCGCGCATCCAGGTGCCGTACGCAGGTGCGAGCAGCACGCAGTCCGATGTTGCGTTGATGGCAGTCGGCGTCGGAGTTCCCACAGCACTATCGCTGGGCTTCACCGCGTGGAATGCGTTCGGCAATTCCAATGGCCATAGCAGGACCGGCGCTTATGTCGGCCTGTTAAGCGGAGTTGCTACCAGCGCAGTTGGTCTGGGGGTTCGTTCGCAACAGGCAAATGCCACTGGTTCAAGAGTGGCGGCCAATTCGTTAACCGCGGTTGGAATTGTCGGCGTCGCGTTCGCAGCGCGTTCACTGGTGCATCGCCCGCGTTATCTCGCGGCGCGGACCGAAGCGGAAAATGCAAAACGCGCAAACGTGCAGACGAGTGTCAGTCCCATCATTCCGCTTGGCAAAGATGGCGGTGCAGGTTTGTCGATGTCGATTCGGTTTTAGACGCGCGTTCTGGCTGCGTTGGAGGAGAGCGGATCGGCGCGTGCCGGTCCGCTTTCTTTTTGCGCGGTAATTCTCGTTCGGGACTCGGGGCGAACTACACCTGGATGATTGTTCGTGTGATTTGTTTATTGGTGCAAACGCAAACATGATCGGAGCAATAATGG
>JBDTTO010000347.1:0-4564 GCA_039930585.1 Gemmatimonadaceae bacterium | reverse complement strand
TAGCACCCGCGCAAGTGCGCGGTCCAGCGCCGAGGCGCCGCGCTCAACCACAACTTGCTGGGAAACATACCAAAGGGGCGGCGCCACGCGAGGCCAAATCGGCCCCAGTTTCACGGCGTCTTTCAGCGTACAAATGACACCGTCCGAATGCTCGGCCTCACGCGCAATTGCGGCGGCTTCACTTGCGGAAAATGCATGATGATCGCCAAAGCGCCTGTGGGTGACTTGCGCCCCGGCGGCCGAAATTTGTGACAGGAACGACGCCGGATCTCCGATCGCAGAAACTGCGACCAGCTTGCGACCGGCCAGCCACTCAAGCGGCCGATCCAACATGCCGGATGAATCGGTCTTGCGACCCTTCATGGCTCCACCTGAATCGGCGGCGGGAATCATTGTAGCGAGATGCAGCGGGCCCAATGTCAGACGAACGACACTTATCGAACTGGCAGGCGCCGCCGCGAGAATCGCGCGTTCCAGTTGTTCGATTTGCATGGCGTCGGCGGCCTTCGCCGTTATGACCACGGTCGTTGCGCGACGCAATGCACTCATCGGCTCGCGAAACGGGCCAGACGGCAACAGCCGACATTCGCCTGTCCAGCGATCAGCGCTCATGAGCACGATGTCGGCGGAACGACCAGCGCGACGATGTTGGAACGCGTCATCCAACACGACACAATTCGCGCCACTCTCGCTGGCCTTGGCGACACCCATCAATCGGTCTTTCGCGACCACTACGGGCACACCTGGATTCAACAGCGAATGCACGCGCCACTCATCATCACCGTACCCACGTAGTACGATCGCAGGCTTCGCACCGCGCTTTCGCAGTTCGCGCGCGCACCACGCCGCGACTGGTGTCTTGCCCGTGCCACCAACGGTCAGGTTACCAACGGACAACGACGGAAGCACCGTTGGTCGCACCCGACCATCTCCGTTCGCGATTGACGCATCAAAGCGATCGTTGCGTGATTTGACAATGATCGAAAAGAGCGCGCTGGCCGGCGACAACAAAGCCCTCGCCATTCGTGCGCCGGTGCTCGTTGATTCCCAGACCCACTCAGCGACTGACGCGCCACTGCTCATTGCGAACCAACTGCTCGTGCGCGTTCGACAAGCTTTACGAGCGCGGCCGCGACCGCATCCACATCAGTAGCTGCCTCGCGAGCGCCGTCGGCGGCAACAACGAATGGCTTTCCGTAAGCCACCGTCACTTTTGCAAACGGTTTCGGAATTTCGAAGCCGTCCCAGGTGTTCAATTTCCACACGCGTTTCGCGTAACTCGCGAGCAACACAATTGGCGAGCCGGTACGCTGCGACAACACAACCGCACCCGGCGCAAACGAATGTCGTGGTCCGCGCGGGCCATCCGGAGTAATCGCAATGTCGCGGCCTTCGTTCAGCGTGCGCGAGAGCTGCAGCAACGCACGTGCCGCTCCCTTCGACGATGACCCACGCACGGCGCGACAACCAAAGCTGCTCACAATCTGCGTAATGATTTCGCCGTCGCGATGATCGCTGATCAACACCGTCGTTGGTCGATGATGTTCTGCAACGAGCGGCAACATCTGGCCATGCCAGAATGTGAAGATGGCGCCCTTCCCCGCTGCACGATTGGCGTCAAACGATTCGCGATCGACGGCGCGAATGCGCCATGTGCGTGCCAGCATGCGAATGACGAATCCACCAACCGAGATGGCGGCGCGCGTTTTCCAATCGAGCTTCGGTGGGGCCGCCGCAACTGCACTCTTTGCTGACGAGCTGGCCGAACCAGGGACGGCGCTATCGTCTCGCTTGGATTCGATATCACTCATGACATCATTCCAATCGCCATGGCTGCGACACGGTCTGCAGCACCGGGAGTTCCCAATTGTGCGCGCACATCCGCCAATCCTCGCAGCGCAGCTTCACGTTCCGCACTGCCCTCAGTTAACAATGGCTCGATCGCATCTGCCATGTCCTTCGGGACAAGCGCATCCTGCACAAACTCCTTCGACACTTCGCGATCAGCCACAACGTTGACCAATCCAATGCGCGGAATCGTCACCACGCGTTTTGCAATCGCATAAGTAATCGCGCTGGTGCGATACGCGACCACATGCGGCAGTCCAACAACCGCCGCTTCAAGCGTCGTTGTGCCGCTCTTCAACAAACCAGCAGTGGCCGCACGAAGCACCGCAAACGACGCACCTGACCGCTGCGGGAATGGGCACTTCGCAGCGGCTATGTTCACGTTCAGCGGTGTTGCGACCACGACATTAAGTCCCGGCCTGCGCCGCACAAGTTCGTTTGCCGTTGCGACAAAGTCATCGAGATGCAACGCCAACTCGCCGCGACGACTTCCGGGAAATACCGCCAGCAACTCTCCGGTCAGCGGTAATTTCAATTCGGCACGCGCCTCTTCCTGCGTCGGCAAATTCATCGCACGATCAAGCAGCGGATGTCCGACGAACGTTGCATCAATCCCATATTTCTTGAGCAGTGCCGGCTCGAACGGCAGAATACACGCCGCCTTCGTCACAACCTTCGCGAGTTTCGGCAACCGTCCCGCGCGCGACGCCCACACCTGCGGCGTGATGAAGTACAACACTGGAACTCCGGCATCACGTGCTGCTTTCGCGACCTGCATGTTGAAGCCCGCGTAGTCGACGAGAATTGCCAACGCGACGGCACCGCTTTGCATCCGTTCACGAAGTTTTCGAAGCAGTGCCCAGTGATGTGGAATTTCCTTGACCACTTCCACGAATCCCATCACTGCCAGATTGTCGACATGCTCCAGCAACTCAATGCCAGCGGCCTTCATTCGATTCCCGCCAATTCCAAACATCTTGCGCTCGGGCTGCAATCGGCGAACCGCTTCAGCCACCGCTGACGCGTGCAGATCCCCGGAAACTTCTCCTGCGACAAACAAGATTTCACCGCTCATCTCAAGTACCTGACGCGCAATTGCCCGCGCTACTGGCCGGATGAATGACCGCCCTGGCGTATCGCAACCAGCGAACGATCAATCTCCGAAACAATGCGCAGCGCGACCGACAACGCCTCACGTCCTTCGCGCCCATCGACCGTTACCGCATGTTGGCCGGCAACGGCGCCCAGAAACTCACTGAGTTCAAGCACGAGTGGTTCGCCTTCTGGCGCTTCAACGGCAATACGCTCGACAAAGTCTTCGAGTGCCCGCGGCGCGCGCGCAAGCAACATTGGATTGAAGTCGCCGCGCAGTCTGAAGAACTCACCGGCACCGGCGGCAAGATCCAGCGACAAGTATCCGCTGCGCTGAAAAATGCGAAGTTTACGTACGCGTTCACGCGACACACGACTCGCCGTCACGTTGGCAACAGCGCCCGTTGCAAACGTCAATCGCGCGTTCGCGATATCAACCTGTGGAGTCAACACCGGAATACCCGCGGCGCTCACTTCATTCACCGGTGCACCAACCAGCGAACACACGAGATCGATGTCGTGAATCATCAGGTCGAGCACGACCGCGACGTCGGAGCCGCGCGGACTGAACGGCGCGAGGCGATCACTCTCGATGAATAGTGGTCCATCCACGTACGGCAGCGCGGCTCGCACGGCGCGATTGAAGCGCTCAACGTGACCAACTTGCACAACAACGCCTGCACTCTGTTGCAGATGAAGCAATTCATCGGCTTCATCCAGCGTCGCCGTAAATGGCTTTTCAACAAACACATGTTTGCCGCGACGGAGCGCTTCGGAAGTCACAGCAAAGTGTGCGGTCGTCGGCACGACTACCGACACCGCATCAACTTCGTTCAACATCGCGTCGAGCGTCGGCCACGCCATTACGCCCAATGAAGCTGCAACTTCGGACGCGCGCGCCGGATTCTGATCTACAAAACCGACAAAGCGATCGCCGGCCAGGTCACGCAGAATGCGCACGTGATGTTGACCCAGCCCGCCGGCACCCACAACACCAATGCGGGGTGCATTCGGCAAGGAAAACGCGCGCGACGCAGTCGAGCTCAGAACCCAACTCCGCGCTGGCTCTCTTCGATGAACGACAGGAACTCCTCGACTTCGGGAATCATCTCCAGCTCTTCGCGCGCATGCTTGAGCGCCTGCGTGAGCGGAAGATCTGACTTGAAGCACAACCGATACGCACGCTTCACTTCACGAACGACGAGTGGATCAAAACCGTTGCGCTGCAATCCGACAGAGTTGAGTCCAAACAGCGCCGTTGGATTTCCACTCGCGCGCACAAACGGCGGAATATCCTGTGTGACTTTTGAAACGCCGCCAATAAATGCAAATCGGCCTACGCGCACAAACTGATGCACTGCGCAATTGCCCGAGATCGTCACCCTGTCACCAATCGTTACATGCCCGGCAAGCAACGTCCCGTTCGAAATGATGACATGTTTGCCAAGCTGACAATCGTGTGCGATATGCACATTGGTCATCAGGAAGCATCCGGTGCCAACTCGCGTGGTGACAGAGTGCGACGTGGCGCGATTGATCGTGACGTATTCGCGAATCACGGTATCATCACCGATTTCGACAAACGTTTCTTCGCCACGAAACTTCAAATCCTGAGGATCACCAC
>JBDTTO010000346.1:0-4576 GCA_039930585.1 Gemmatimonadaceae bacterium | reverse complement strand
GCCGCTGCAAAGGCGCGTATTCACAAGTACATCGATGATGCCGAGGCGCAGGGTGCGCGCGTGCTTGTTGATGGAAGGAACGCAACCGTAGTCGGCAAGGAAAACGGATTTTACGTTGGCGCGACTGTCATTGATGGCGTAACGGCGGACATGCCAATCTCGAGCGAGGAAGTGTTTGGTCCGGTACTCGCAATCATGCGCGTCAAAACACTGGATGATGCGATCGCCATCGAAAACGATTCACCATTTGGAAACGCGGCGGCGGTGTTTACGGAGAAGGGCGCTACGGCGCGTTACGTGGCGGAACGTGCGACCGCGGGAATGATTGGCGTCAACGTCGGTGTGCCGGTGCCACGTGAGCCGTTTGGGTTCGGCGGTTGGGGCGATTCGTGTTACGGTACGGGTGAGATTACCGGCGCGAGTTCAATCGAATTCTGGACGCGTATGCGGAAGACGACGACCAAGTGGAATCGCGATGCGGGCAGCAATTGGATGTCATGAGCACAACGCGCTGAAAGCACTGCGTTGGTCGCGGCCAAATGAAGCGATAACTTCACTGGCGCGACGGCATCACGCGCACTCACATTTCCCGCGAGATATCGCGTCGCACTCCACATTTTCCGCTGGGCATGACTGACACCATCAAAGCGCGTTTGACAGCGGCCGTCGCCGACCGGTACACGGTCGAGCGCGAGCTTGGTGGTGGCGGCATGTCGCGTGTGTTTGTGGCCATGGAGCACTCGCTGGGCCGGCGCGTTGTTATCAAGACACTGCCGGAAGATGCGACCTTTGGAAACGCCGCGGCCGAACGATTCCGGCGCGAAATTCTGACCGCGGCTCGCATTGAACATGCGAACATTGTGCCGGTGTTGGCGGCTGGCGACATCGAAGGCGTTCCGTATTTCGTGATGCCGTGGGTGGATGGCGATTCGTTGCGACAACTGATGCAACGCGGTCGCGTGCCGTTGCCACTAGCCGTTTCCATTTTACGTGATGTGGCGCGCGCGCTTGCCGCGGCCCACGCGCATGGCATCGTACATCGCGATATCAAACCGGAAAACATTTTGATTTCGGGTGGTGCTGCGCGTGTGACTGATTTTGGTGTCGCGAAGGCATTGAGTGCAGCAACACAATCAGGTTCGTCGGAAAACGCGACCGCGCAAATGACCGGTCTGGGCATGAGCATCGGCACGCCGGCGTACATGGCGCCCGAACAGCTCGCCGCCGATCCGTCGCTCAATCATCGCGCGGACATTTACGCGTGGGGTCTCGTCGCCTACGAACTGTTGAGTGGCAAGTATCCGTTTGAAGGCATGTCGGGTGCGGGTTTGATGCAGGCGCAGCTCAGTACTAATCCGCCGGCACTCACGACGCGCGAGCCAATCGTGCCGACCGGGCTGTCCGATTTGGTCGCGAGAACACTCGCAAAAGATCCCGCGCAACGTCCACAATCGGCAAACGAGTTGGTTCAGGCGTTGGATGATTCGGCTGTCACGTCGTCTGGCGAATCAAATCGCGCGGATACACGCAGCAGCGACGGCGACAAATCAGGCGCGGGTAAATCATCATCGCGAAAGTGGGGCGCCGTCATCGCAATTGCGATCATCGCGACAGGCGCGGGTTTCGGCGCGTGGAAAATCAATCAGACACTGGTTTCCACGAGCGACAAAGTCATCGCGGTTGCGCCGTTCAAAGTGAGCGGTGCCGTGCAACCCGTGCACTATTTGCGTGAAGGTGTTGCGGACTTGATGGTACCGCAACTCGCCAGCATCGACAGTATGCATCCCGTCAGCTCACGCCAGATGTTTGACAGTTGGCGTCGCGCGGCGGGGTCGATGGACGTGGACCTGGAAGAATCGGAAGCGCTCAAAACCGCCGCGAAACTCGGAGCGGGTCAGCTCGTGCTTGGCACGATTGCGGGTACTGCGCAGAATCTCGTGATCAGTGCATCGCTCAAGCGCGTGCGCAATGGTGCAACTATCGCGAGCGACACTGTGCAAGGCGTGGCCGACAGCGCGGTCGCAATGACTGCGCGCCTCACATCGAAATTATTGCTGCTGAGTGAAGGCGCGACGAAAGAACGCATTCGCGCGGTGATGCAGGCGAATCCTGCCGCAATCACATCGTTCCTCAACGGCGAACACTATTATCGCAGCGGGCGTTATGCGGATGCGCTCAAGCAATTCCGCGAGAGTTACGCTGCGGATTCAACATTTCCGTTGGTGTCGCTTCGCATTTACACAGTTAATGGTTGGCTACCGACTGACGCTTTCGATGGCCCGTGGGTGGCACGCGCGCTGGCGCATCGCAATCGCTTGACGGGTGCGGATTCGCTGTTGCTGGAAGCATACGTCGATCCAGGATTTCCAGCGGGAACGCCACCGCTCGAGAACATGGAACGTGTGTGGAAGATCGCGCAGCGCGCGAACTCCGCGGAGTTGTGGTATGTCGCCGCGGACAATTACATGCACAATGGCGCAGCGGTCGGCTACCCCGATCCCATCGCGCGAGCGCTTGAAGGATTCAAGAAAGCCGAAGCTATCGATTCCTCGTACGTTGGCGGGCTTGAACATCAGCCTGCGGCGTATCTCATGATGGGCGATACAATAGCCGCACGCGCGGCGAACAGACGCCAGGCACGCGTTGATTCAACGGGCGATTTCCATGTTGTCTCCGACTTCCTATTGAGATCGGCACTCGCCAAACCGGGCGAACTTGCGGCCATTGGGCATCAATTGGCCAGTGCGCCGTCGCAAGTGGCGGTAGACGCCGCCGGATTCATGCAGTCGTTGGCAACGCTGTCGAATATTCCGTTGACAATGACCGTTGTGGATTCCGTGCTGGCGTCAAAACGTATCGTTTCCGAATTGGCTGTTGACAGTTATGAGTTTCTGGCGCTGCAGGATTCGTATTTGAATAGTGGTCGTGTCGCGGAAGCCCAGCAACTCATGGCGCGCGACACATCGCGCACCGGTGCGGCCCGCCTCATACTCGGCGCACTCTTTTCGAATGGCGATACTATTGCGGCCAATCGTGCGGCAACGCGCCTCAATGCGTGGCGCAGCGCCAACCGTGACACGACGGGCACCGTCGTGAACATCATGCCACGATTTGCAGTGGCGCTGTGGGCGTTGGATCGGGGCGATGCCGCGACCGCCAAACAGATTCTGGCTGAGCTTCGCGCATATCGCGCGCCCGCCAGTAACGTTGCCGCCGGGTATGCGTCGCGCATATACGCCCAGTTGCTCGAGGCGCGAATGGCCGTGAATAGTCACGCGCCAAATGCGTCACAGCTTGTCCGCGCGCTTGATTCCGCCATCGTTGTCACACCGCGCCTTGACCGTCGCGATGTGCGTTCGGTTACGAATCTGATGATCGCAGGAATGGCCGAAGAAACCGGCAATGACGCGCTCGCGCTTAAGGCAGCGCGTCGTCGCGACATGCAGTTGGCACTCAGTGCCTACGCTTCGGCGTTCGTGCGTCTTCGTGCAAATGCTGCCGAAAAACTTGGTGACACGCAGGAAGCCATTTCTGCGTTGCGCACGTACATCGACATGCGACAGCGTGCTGACGCAGCGCTCCAGCCGGATGTGCAGGCGGCGAAGGATCGGTTAAAGGCGTTGGAAAAGAAGTCGTAGCAAGTTGTTGTCACACTGAACGGCGTAACTGTTCTCACTCACACCGCTGCAACCCATGTCTGCAACCCACGCTACTGATACCTCGCTTGACGCGCAGTGGATGCCGTTCACGCCCAACCGTGCGTTCAAGAGTGCGCCGCGTTTGCTCGCGCGTGCGAAGGGGATGTATTACACCGATGTTGATGGCAGACAGATTCTCGATGGCACATCGGGATTGTGGTGTGTTAACGCAGGCCATTGCCGTGAACCGATTGTTGAGGCGATCGCGAATCAGGCGCGCGAGATGGATTACGCCCCTGGTTTCAACATGGGTCATCCGCTGGCGTTTGAATTGGCCGACAAACTTTCGCAGATCACGCCCAAAGGCCTTGATCGCATTTTCTTCACCGGCAGTGGATCAGAGGCGGTTGATACGGCGCTCAAAATTGCGCTCGCGTATCATCGTGCGCGTGGTGAAGAGAAGCGTGTGCGATTTGTCGGGAGAGAGAAGGGATATCATGGCGTGGGTTTCGGCGGCATTTCCGTTGGCGGTTTGGAAAACAACAGGAAAGCATTCGCCGCGCAGCTGTTGCCGAGTGTTAGTCATATTCGGCATACGCATGATGCGGGGAGGAATGCGTTTTCGAAGGGCATGCCGCAGCATGGTGCGGAGTTCGCGGATGATCTGGAGCGCGTTATCGCCGAGCACGGTGCAGAAACTATCGCGGCCGTTATTGTGGAGCCGATGGCGGGATCGGCGGGTGTGTTTGTGCCGCCTGTTGGTTATTTGAATCGGTTGCGCGACATCTGCACGAAGCACGGCATTCTGTTGATTTTCGACGAAGTCATTACGGGATTCGGACGAACGGGTGCGGCGTTTGCGTCGGATGTTGTTGGTGTGGTGCCCGATATGATGACGTTAGCGACGGGGGTGGTATGAGTGGACAAGGGAAGGAAGA
>JBDTTO010000345.1:0-4584 GCA_039930585.1 Gemmatimonadaceae bacterium | reverse complement strand
GGCCAACAGCTCCGTTGGTGCCATGAGCGCTGCTTGATATCCGTTTTCCATCGCCAGCAGCGACGCAAACAACCCAACCACTGTTTTTCCGCTGCCGACATCGCCCTGGAGCAAACGATGCATGCGATGTTCACTGCCCATATCCTTGAAGATCTCGCGCAGCGCACGCACTTGAGCACCGGTGAGTTTGAACGGCAACGCTTCGCGCAAAGTCGTGGTCAGCGTTCGTTTATTCCTGAACGGCGTACCAACTCGCGCTTCGCGCGCAAGTTTGTTGGCGCGGCGGTGCATGATCTGCACGTACAACAATTCTTCAAACGCGAGCCGAGCCCTGCCCTGCAACGCTTCCTGCAGAGATTCCGGCCGATGCATTTGACGAAGCGCCTGCGCCAATGGCAGCACACCACCGGCCTTCTGCACTTCAGGCGGCAACACGTCTTTCACCAGCGGCAATAACGAATCGAGGTGTTGCAACACCAGCGTGCGAAGCATGCGGGCGGAGAGTCCTTCGGTCGCCGGATAGATCGCGAGCACCCGTCCGCTGGATGTGCCTTCTTCATCCGGACCCAGATTCACGAACTCGCGCGGTTGCATGCGGCGTCCGTGATAAAAACGCACCGGCCCTGTACACAACAACCAATCGTCCTTGTTGATCGTGCGATCAAGAAATGGCTGGCCCGGCCACGCAATCTCGAGCATTCCGGTCGCATCCTGAATTACGGCCTGAAATACGCGCAGTCCTTTACGTGTTGGCAGCACGCCCTTCGCAATGACTTTGCCAAGCACCGTCAGATCGTCGCCAACATTCACCTTGTTCATTGGTGTTACGGTGCTCGCATCTTCGTAACGATGCGGCACGTGCAATAACAAATCGCCCGCGACCGTAATACCAAGTTTCGCGAGCGCGAGTGCGCGAACCGGGCCTACGCCTTTGAGGTACGCAACCGGCGTGTCGAGAGCGAGACGTGGCGCGGGGTAAGCTGATCCACCACGACGACGCTCACCCCCGGAGGAGTTCAACTGTCTACAACCTCTCGCGCGAATTCGGCCGCATCAAACGACTCGAGATCGCCAATCTGTTCGCCGAGTCCGACAAATTTCACTGGGACGTCGAGCTCTGCGTGTACTGCGACGACAATGCCACCCTTCGCTGTGCCATCAAGCTTCGTGATGACGAGACCTGTGATCGGAACAGCTTTCGTGAAGTTGCGCGCTTGCGCGAGTGCGTTCTGTCCAATCGTGCCATCAAGCACCAACAATACTTCGTGTGGCGCCGTTGGCATACGCTTGGTGATCACGCGATTCACTTTGCGCAATTCTGTCATCAGGTCGTCGCTGGTGTGCAGGCGGCCTGCAGTATCAATGATGATGACATCCATGTTACGGCTGATGCCCGCATCGACCGCATCAAATGCGACAGCGGCCGGATCGCTGCCAGGTTTGCCGCCAACAAAATCAGTTCCACTGCGTTCCGCCCACACACGCAACTGATCTATCGCGCCGGCGCGAAACGTATCCGCCGCACCAACCAGCACGCGTTTGCCTTCTTTATTCAGTTGCGCGCAGAGTTTGCCAATAAACGTTGTCTTGCCGGCGCCGTTGACACCAATCACCAGCAATACCGTTGGTCCACTTGCTGCGTAATTGATCGACGGATCGGAGTTGCCCGCACGCAACGCGGCCTCTACACCATTCGCCAGCGCATTCCGAAATTCATCTTCGGTTTTGACTTCGCCGCGCTTGGCCAGCCGTTCGACTTCCGCAACAAGTGCGAGTGACGTTGTCACACCAAAGTCGCCCTCGAGCAGCAGTGTTTCCAGCGCTTCGAGTGAGCCCTCATCAACACCGCCACGCAGCAACACGCCAAAGTCGGTGCGTGCGGCGTCCTTGATGCGTTGCCAGATGGAACGCTTGGGTACGTCGTCTTTCTTGCGGAAAAGTCTCATGCTTTCAGAATAACCTGCGCGACGTTTTTCTGATTAGTGCGGGCCGAATTACAGGCGGCCGCTTAGCGAAGTCCGACGTGTCGACGCAGAAGCCACTCGCCGCAGAGCAGCAGCAATGCCAGCGCAAAAATCCATCCGAAGTCGGATACGCGTGGACCCGTGGCCGCGGAGAGACCGCGGCTGGCAGCGCTTGTACTGAGCGTTGGCGCACGTGGCACAAACTCGCGTGATGCGTTCACAACCAACACCGCCCCAGCGGCCGCAGCACTTCCGGCCACACGCACATCATACACGCCAACGGCCAGCGCGGGCGACACCGTTTCAGCGTCCGCATTAGTAAAATGCAACCGAACTGTATCAATTGGTGCGGCGCCGCTGGATACGCGACGTGAAATAACGGCGGTCACGGCAGAATCAGCACCGCCTCGCCGCCAGCGCACCGCTTCACCGGCGCGAACAACGGCGGACACCGGACGCGCGACGCCAACGTCACCGCGCGCTGCGGACAACCAGTCAAACATCGCGCCCCACAATGCGACAAACGCCGCCTGCGAGCGTCCGCCGCGCATGGACCATCCGGCGAATCCGGATCCGGAAATCACGAGTGTGCGAAAGCCTGCCGTTTCGCGACCTGCAATCACCGCAACCGGCGCTCCGGTCTTACCGAGTTTTGCTTCAAGTACGGTGAATGTGCCACGTGCCGGAGCCGCGGCCGTAATTGGTGGCAACGTATCCCAAGGCAAACCCGCAAGCGCACCGGCCAGGGGCGAAGCGGGTGCGCCAGTCGCATACCACTCCAACACCCGCGCGTTTTCGCCGGCACGCGCAGCAGATTGAGGCGGAGCCGGAACCCACATCGCATGCGCGCCGCGCGAACGTTTTGAAACGTCGCCCCACGTTGTGTCGCCGTGCAGAATGACCATGCCCGCCGCTTCAACACGCGAACGCACATCCGCTTCGGTTACCGGACGGAGCGTTCCTTCTTCGCGCCACACACCTGGCGCAATGCGCAGATAGGCGCGCGCGGGCACATCCAACGCGCCGCGCAACACGCCCAACGCTTCGCGTACATCAAGATCAGGGGCAGTCGAAATAAATACGGCGGCGGGTTTGTCACCGATGTCGAGTGACATTCCCAGTGTGTCGTTGCGCGCTTCGCTGTCACCATCGCTGTGCACAACGGCCTGCAACAGCGACTTCTTTGCGCCACGCGGCAGCGGCAACTGCAGCACGCTCCGACGCGATGCAAAGGCGCCCAGTGATGTGACGGAAACGGTGGCCACTTGTTGGCCGTCGAGCAGCAACTTCACATCGCCCTTATCCGCACCTGCACCACCGGCCACAACAACAACTGCGACCGACAGTGTATCGCCGGCATTCACGGTGAACGGCGATTCGAGCGCCGACACAGCTGCGTCTTTATTGGGCACGCGCGTTGGTACGATGACGCGTGATCCCGCAGGCAAATCCGCCTGAATCGTTGGATCATCTATTTCGCCATCCGTCAACAAAATGAGCGGACGACTTAACGCAGCCGCGCGATCAATTGCGGGACGAAGTGCACTCTGTGCATCCGACAGTGGCGCCTGCAACGCGTTGGCAGATGTCATCATGCGCAACGAATCGCCTGCGAGCATCACAGAGTCCGCACCAGCTTCCTTTAACACAGCGCGCAACGCGTCGCGCACGAGAGTTGAATCGTTTGGTGCAGCGCGAAACCACGACGCGGATGCATCCAATGCAACAAGTGCGGATGCTTTACGAGCTTTGCCTGCAGGCGCACCAAGCAGCAGCGCCGCAACCACTGCAACACCGGCCGCGCGCAAGGCGGCCAGCATGAGAGTGCGTGCGTTTCTGTTGGAACCGGCGCGTCCGTATGCCAACCACGCAACAACAGCGCCAATAAGGAGGGCGAGAAGCCAGCGAATCACGGGAGAAACGTCACCAGCTGCGCACGCGCTGTCTACACTTCCGGGACAACGCGTACTTCACGGCTATCAGCGACTGCCCTCAGGAAAGCCGTCGACTGCGGCGCCTGTAGCTGGCGAAATGGCGCCCATGTAATTCGGCGCAGGATGTGCAAGATGCGCATCAAGACTCGCGAACAGCTTGCTCTTCTCGGCCATGTAAATGGCGCGGTCGGCGGTGGCCATTGGTTCGCCGGCAATATTCTTGAGCGCAACTCGCGAATCACGCTGCTCGCCGTTGATCAATACTTCAAAGTGCAAATGCGGTGCGGTTGCAAGGCCCGTCATTCCAACAAATCCAATCGTGTTGGAGATCGCAACTGAGACACCGCGTTTGATGCCTGCACCAAATGCGCGCAGATGTCCGTAACGCGTGACCATGCCGTTCACGTGGCGGATTTCAATCGTGTTGCCGAAGCCACTCTTCCAGCCAGCGTAAATGATGACGCCATTACCAAGCGCGCGAACTGGTGTGCCTGCAGCGGCTGCGTAATCGGTGCCAGCATGACGGCGAAACGTGCCCAGGATTGGATGCTTGCGCATACCGAACACACTGGAGATGCGACGGAATGCGAGCGGTGCACGCAGAAACGCGGCTTGCATGCTCTTTCCTTCGCCGTCGAAATACGATTCTTTCGTGCCGCTGCCCGCAAAGTGAACGGTCTCGATGG
>JBDTTO010000344.1:0-4588 GCA_039930585.1 Gemmatimonadaceae bacterium | reverse complement strand
TGTCGCGCTTGGGCGCGGTGCATCCTTCCAGATAACTCACGGTTGAACCTTCGTCCGCGACAATCAACGTGCGTTCAAACTGACCCGTTTCCGCGGCATTGATGCGGAAGTACGTGGACAGCTCCATCGGACAAACCACACCCTTCGGGATGTAGCAGAACGATCCGTCCGAGAACACCGCGGAGTTCAATGCCGCAAAGAAGTTGTCGCTGTACGGAACGACGGAGCCGAGGTATTTGCGAACCAGCTCGGGATGCTCGCGCACCGCTTCGCCAAACGAGCAGAAAATGATGCCGTGTTTCGCCAATTCGGCTTTGTATGTCGTGCCGACCGACACCGAATCGAACACCGCATCAACTGCGACGTTGTTCATCCGCTTCTGCTCATTGAGCGAAATGCCAAGCTTGGCATACGTGTCGAGAAGTGCTGGATCAACTTCATCAAGCGACGCGAGCTTCGAGGCCGACTTGGGCGCGGAGTAATAACTCGCGGCCTGGTAATCGATGGGCGGATACACAACGTTGCTCCAATGCGGCTCGGTCATCGTCTTCCAACGACGATACGCCTTGAGACGCCATTCAAGCAGCCACTCCGGTTCGTCTTTCTTCGCCGAAATGAAACGCACAGTTTCTTCCGACAAACCTGGCGGCAACGTTTCCGACTCGATGTCGGTAGTGAATCCGTATTGATACTCGCGATTGACGAGCGTATCGATTGTAGTACTCATGAGATGCTCATGCCTTTTCCTCAGCCAACTTCAAAGGAGAATCTGCAACTGATTCTGTTTCGGACGCCGCTGTGCGTGAATCCGCAGCGCGTGCGCCACACGTATTCGTTACCGCCGTGCTGTATTCGCAGGTGCGACAACCGCGAAGCTGATGTCCTTCGCGTATCATCGGCACTCCCAACATCTCTTCAACAAACTGCGCTTCGGCTTCACATGCTTCGGGAAACATCTCCGCGATTTCGCGCATGCTGCAGTTATGCAACCGAAGTGTTGTAACAACATCTTCTTCATTTGATGCGTCGCTGTACTGCTCGATGGCGACATTGTCCGCACCAACTGAAACTGCCTCCGCCATGTAACCGCGCGATGTCAGCAACTCGGCCATGACTGAAGCGCGTTCCGATAACGGCAACGAAGCCATCAGCGGTTTTGCGTCTGCAGCCAAAGCCGCCCACTCCGCAGCAAAAACGTTGCGAACCGCACCGGTGCCGCTGGTAGCACGCAGGGCCGTGAGCGCCGATACGAGAACCGAGGCGTACGTGCGCGGGAACAGCGTTTCGCCGGATTCCGTTAGCGAGAAGGCGTAAACTGGCGCACCGAGACCGCGCACAATCCGGCGAAACCGCACCAGCCCCTCTTCTTCGAGAACCTTGAGGTACCGTCGCAGCGCATTCGGCGTGAGTCCGAATTGCGCGCCAAGTTCATGGGCCGTTACCGGCTGCGCCTTTTTGAGCGCCACCAACAACTCGGCCCTAACCCCGCGATACCCTCCCAGTGACACCGAAACATCCTGCATCCCGGCAAATTTACTCGGGAAACTCCGAATACGTCAACAAAAACGTTCACGAATGTCGCCCAGCCTTAAGCGATCATTAATCCAACCGTAGCGGAATGACGCTGGAAATCGTATAAGCAGCAGAGTATGCTCTGCATCACACAAACTGTGATGTGATTGCCCAAGTGGCGTCTGTATTTCGCATCTTACCGATCCACCTGCCCGATCGGAGGCAAGCTCAGTTTGAACCTGACCCTTATTGCAGGACTGCTATTGCTCGGCGTTGGCGTCGGCGTGCTGCTTCGCGCGCGGAAGGCCAGCCGGGTGACGCATGAGCGCGACGGACTCTCCGCATTTCGTGAGGCGAACGCCAGCCGTGGCTACTCTGATGAACTGATTCAGGGCACCTATCACTATCTGGCCGAGCGGGACGCGGCGACCGGAACCCATTATACCGTTTCGCTGGACGAGGACTTGTCACAGACGTACGGCCTGATCAATCTGGATCTCGAAGATGCGGTCCTGGTCATCGCCGATAAGGCTGGCGCCCGGTTGCCCACCGCAAATGATCTGGATGCTCTCAAGACTCAGGTGCGCACCGTTGACGATTTGCTTCGTTTTCTCAATCCATACTTCCAAAACGCGTCCGCTAACGGATAACTGGCTCGTTGGTGCGCCTGTAGTCTTTTAATGGTGTACGTGGTTTTGAGACGAGCCATCTGGATCTCGGTGCTTTTCGTGGCAGCGGCCTGCTCCCGGAAGGCACCGTCCGTTGTCCCGGAACCGGCCTCCGGTGCTGAGACGCCGCGTGAAAATCGTCGGAACCGCAATAACTCCCGGTTGCCGGCGCGTCCCGAGTATAGGGAATCGCTGGAAGCCGGCGTGACGGAATCGGACCTCAATGCACTGTGGGCCGAGCGTTTGATGGTGCCGGTGCATGGATTTACGAAAGAGGGGTTGAAGGACACCTACACTGCACCCCGAAGCGGCGATCGGAACCATCGGGCCATAGATCTTCTCGCGCCCGCCGGCACCCCGGTAATCGCGACTGATGATCAGGTCATTGGCCGGTTGGGCGACACGCCATTGGGCGGTATCATCATCTACGCCAGCGACCTGGCCGCCCATTTTGTCTATTACTACGCGCACCTGAAAGGCTACCGATCCGGGTTGGCGGTGGGGGATACGGTCGCGAGGGGCGAAGTCATCGGCTACGTTGGCAGTACGGGCAACGCGTCGCCAAACGAGCCGCATCTCCATTTTCAGGTGATGAAGCGTGGTGACGGGCGTGCCTGGTGGGATGGACCTCCCATCAACCCCTATATCTTTTTTGCCTTCGACGGCCGCAAGAAATGAGCATGACCGGAAAAGACCGCGCCGCATTACGCGCGGAAGCGCATCACCTGAAAGCACTCGTGCATGTAGGCCATGCGGGACTGACGCCTGCGTTGCTGAGCAGCCTGGACGACATTCTGCGCACGCATGAACTGGTGAAGGCGCAGGTGGCGCAGGCGGGCGAGCTGTCCGCCAAAGAAGCAGCCAACGAGGTCGCGCTGCAGATGCACGCTGAAGTCATTCAGGTGATTGGCCGAACCTTCACTGTGTATCGGGAGAATCCCGAACTGAAGCGCGGAGCAGAGCCACCCTGGAGGTAGTCACGCCTGGTGCTTGTTGGGAGATTTACCGAACCACTACATTCCGCAGCGGCTGTCAGAGACTCGCGTTAACCACATAAAGACTCATGCCCTACGTCATTACCGAAGCGTGCATTTCCGTCAAGGACAAGTCGTGTGTCGACGTCTGTCCGGTTGACTGCATTTACGAAGGGCCCGAGCAGCTGTTCATCCATCCGGACGAATGCATCGATTGCGGTGCGTGCGAACCCGAATGTCCGGTGACGGCCATTTTCCCGGAAGAAGACGTGCCGGTGCAACTGCGCAGCGCGATCAAGAAGAACAAAGACGTCTTTGAGGGAGATAATCCTCCGGGGCGGCCAACGCGGTAACGCGTTCGCTCCATCGTTTGAACGAAAACCCGGCTACTCAAATTGAGCGGCCGGGTTTTTTCTGTCCAACCATTTTGCCAATCACGCTGTCTCACCTACGAACCCTAGGTGAGACCCAATGCCAACCACCGATCTCGATCTCCTCCGCGGTACCTTCGACCTCATCCTCCTCCGCACACTCACGTGGGGGCCGATGCACGGACTCGGCATTTTGCGCTGGATTGAATCCACCACGCAGGACGGCCTGCAAATAGAAGAAGGCTCGCTGTATCCCGCGCTGCATCGCCTCGAACAAAAGGGCTGGTTGGCGGCGGAGTGGGGAATCAGCGAAAACAATCGCAAGGCAAAGTATTATCGACTAACCGCAGTTGGTCGCCGACAACTCACCGCCGAGTTGAAGCGATGGTCGCGTTATACGGCGGCAATCGGTTTGATCATCGATGCAAATGGCGGCGCGACATGAATACGCCACGAAACATTCCCGAGCGCGTGCGTCGGTTGTTTCGCCTGCCGGCATCGAAGGCGCAAATGGACGCTGAGTTGCGTGACGAATTTGCGTTTCATATCGAAGGACGCGTTGAGCAGCTGATCGTGCAAGGGGTCTCGCGCGCCGACGCCGAACGCGAAGTGCGCGCAAAGTTTGGTGACTACGAAACCCATTGGCAACACACCCGCCACATTGACGAGGATACGATGCGGCAAAATCGGCGATTCGAATTTTTTGATATGCTCGCAACTGAAACGCGTCGCTCGGCTCGCGTACTGCTGCGTTCACCGTTGTTCTCATTGATGGCGTTGATCACGCTCGCACTGGGCATTGGTGCAACGACCGCCATTTTCACGGTACTGGACGTTGTCGTGCTTCGCCCGCTGCCGTATCGAGATGCCGATCGACTCGTGTCCATTCTGCATCCGGCAACCGTTGCTGGCAGTGGCGAACGCAAATGGGGATTGTCGCTGGGTGGATATGTGGATCTTAAAACGAAAACGAAGACGCTCTCAGATATTGGATTGTATCGCACGGGCGAATCGACGATCACCAACGACAACCGCGCCGATGCTGCGCGAACTGGCAGGATCA
>JBDTTO010000343.1:0-4589 GCA_039930585.1 Gemmatimonadaceae bacterium | reverse complement strand
TCGGAAAGAAACAGTACGCCTACCATCCGGACTCAGCGCGCCGTTTGTGCACTGGGGTAGACACTCCCATGATTTGTCTCGCGTGCGCTGCAATCAGCAAATCGGATTCGGCGGCGCCACGCACAACGTGTCGCAAATGCAAGTCGACGGAGATTGTGTCGACCTTCGAACTTGACGGGCGCACTTGCCCCAAGTGTCACGTCGGCGCATTGAGTGTCGACCCGAACGTGAATAAGATTTCCTGAATAAAAACCAACATCGACAATCCGTTGCACTTTCAGGACATTGCCCCGCATGACACCTCCTACGCTCCAACGCTTCGTCGGCGTTCGCGCGCCACTTGTCGTCCCCGAGCAATTGAAGCCAAACGTTTCAATCAGGCTTCGGCAATGAAATGTGCACGTTCGTCAACATCCTGCGTTTGTTGACGAACGTCAACAATACGCTTGTGTTGATGAACGTAAACAATCCACCATGCCCAGTCCGATCAACTCCGCAGCACTCGGCGCCATCGTACGCGAAGAACGCGAAGCCGCAGGACTCTCTCAGACCCAGACCCGTAATTCAGTACGAACCGGAATTGCGCGCACAACCGGGTGCGTTTCCGTTGTCGCTGTCCATGCCGCTTTCGAAAACAGAACATGGGCACAGCGCCACGTCCGCGTTCTTGTGGGGACTGCTCCCAACGACCCGCGCGTGCTTGAACTCTGGGCGCGACAACGCGGCATTTCGCGCACGAATGTCGTGGGGCTGCTCGCGCACGTGGCGAAGACTGCGCAGGCGCAGTACAAATCAGCACTCCCGAACGACTGCACAGCATTCTTGGCGCGCCAAACGCGAGGGATCAGCGCACGGCATCGGATCAACTGATGAAAATCATCGACAATCCGTTGCACTTGTAGGACATTGCCCGGCATGACACCTCCCACGCTTCAACGCTTCGTCGGCGTCCGCGCCCTCGCACTCATGATTGTCACGGTGACCGTGGGTGCCGGCATCTTCGGAATGCCCGCGCTCGCCGCACACGATCTCGGCGCTTCAGCCGTGCTCGCGTACATCGCGTGCGCCATCATCATCGGACTTGTTGGACTGTGTCTCGCCGAAGCGGGGAGTCGCGTGTCGGGGACGGGGGGATTGTATGCGTTTGCGACGGCGTCGTTCGGACCGTTTGCGGGCGGCATGGTGGGCATGCTGTTGTTGACGGCGAATGGTGCGTTTTCAAACGCCGCCGTGGCCGCCTTGTTTGCTGACTCGGTTGCTCTGCTGCTGCCTGCGTTTGTTGCCCCAATGCCGCGCGCGTTATTGCTCATCGCGACGTACGGCGTATTTGCCACCTTGAATATTCGCGGCGCGCGTGAAGGCGCCGCGGTCACGCAATTGATCACCGTAATAAAATTGTTGCCACTGGTGCTGCTGGTTGTCGCAGGCGTGTTCTTCATTGATCCTGCCAACCTGCGATGGACTGTCACACCAACGTTTGGAACGGTGACGCATGCGTCCACCGCGTTGATCTTCGCATTCATCGGTATCGAAGGTGCGCTGTCGCTCAGCGGTGAAGTCGCCGCGCCCGCGCGCACGATTCCCCGCGCCATTCTGGTGGCGATGACAGGAGTGGTGGTGCTCTACATTGGCGTGCAACTGGTGGCGCAAGGTGTACTGGGCGATGCACTGCGCGGAGCGTCCACCGCACCGCTGGCAGATACCGCACGTGTCATATTCGGTAGTGCTGGCGCGACGTTCGTTCTTGTTGCGACGATCATCTCAATACTCGGATATTTCGCCGCCGACATCCTCGCCCAACCGCGTGTTCTGCTCGCGCTCGGCGAAGACGGTTTTCTTCCAAAGCGCGTCGGCGCTGTGCATCCCATTCGCAAAACGCCGGTGGTTGCCATTGCGTGTTATGTCGGGCTCGCGCTGATCCTCGCACTGACCGGAACGTTTGCGGCGTTGGCGCTGGTTGCCGCCAGTGGTACGCTGGCGATGTATCTGATCTGTTGTGTCGGCGTACTTCGCTTGCGTGCGAAAGGAATACGCGGCACTGAACCGCCGTTTGTAATACCTGGTGGGCCACTCGTTCCGCTGCTCGCGGCACTGGGTATTCTTGGCCTGCTTTCATCGCTCGCGCGTTCGGAAGTGTATGCGCTCGGATTGGTTGTTGTGGTGTGCGCTATTCCTTATGGAATTCGGCGGGTGCGGATGCGAGAACCTGTGCGCGCGTAAAAAAGATGCGGCGAACGGCGCCGACTCAGGCGACACTTCAGGCACACAGAAAGGCGAACTTTGACGACGAAGGCTTATTTAGCTAAACTATTAGCTAACCAAGCACTCGACACGACCGCCTTCTCTCTCCCCCATGAAATCCGTCACCGTGCACAAAGCCAAGACGACTCTCTCCAAGCTGATTGCCGAGGTAGAGGCGGGGGAGGAGATCCTCATCCTGCGCGGGTCCGAGCCCGCGGCGCGCCTAGTGCCAGTTGGGAGCGCTCCGGCCGTGCGCCAATTCGGTGCGCTGGCTGGCCAAATCACAATCACGGCCGCTTTTTTCGAACCGCTCCCCGACGATGAACTCGCGGCCTGGGACCGCTGACGCGTGCGCGTTTTGCTCGACACACACGCGCTGCTCTGGTGGCTTGCCGGCGACCCAGCACTCACGCTCGCCGCACGGTCGGCCATCGCCAATGAGGACAACGAGATCTTCATTAGCGCCGCATCCGCGTGGGAAGTGAGCACGAAGCATCGCATCGGAAAACTCCCGGGCGCAGGACCACTGATCGTGGATTTCACTCGCGTAATTGCGTCGCAAGGTTTTGTTGCACTGCCAATCTCGATCGATCATGCGCAGCTCGCAGGCGCGCTACGAAGTGCACACCGCGACCCGTTCGATCGCATGCTTGCCGCGCAAGCGATGGCCGAGAAGATGGCGTGGGTGTCGAACGAGACAGCATTTGATGCGTTGCCGGTGGTGCGCGTTTGGTAGTGCCTTAAACCGCTGCCAATCCGCCAACGACAACGCTCATCACTTCCGCACTCGTGTTCCCGCATTCGCGTTACCCCGCACCGCCAGCAAATACGCCAGATTCGCCGTCCCATCCATGATGTGCTCATTGGTCGCGTAATCGCCGAGATCATCGTGATACACAATGAATCCGGTGTTGAATCGCGCAAACTCATCCGGATTTCGTAGCGAGATTCCGCGCAAATTCTGATAGATGGACCGATACACCGGACCATCAACCAATCCTCCGGTGATTCCGTACTGCAATGAATCCGGTAACTCGGTGTGCGGATCACGCGGCCACACACCGTTGCGCGGAACGCCAATCACCATCGACGTGCCCCACGGATTCGTACCCAACAACCAGTCCAGCGCCGACTGCGCATATTCGTCAAAGCGCGCGTCACCGGTCATGCGTTTGTACAACGTTGCCTGATTGGCAAACGACACCAGCAAATCATTGGAGCACCAGATAAACGGAATGCCAATGCGGAAACCATTGTTGCTCCTCGCGACCACGCGCGACAAGCCATCGCGATAAAAGCCCGCGAGTTCGGTACGCGTTGCTGCGTTTCCGCCACGCGAAGATTCGTAGTGACCCGCATTGTGAAACGGATACCACTGATAATGACTGGCAGTATCAGCACCCATCCACGGCGTCACCGGCTCTCGGCGCGCAAGACCCACCGCATCATCGAGATAGCGACGTTCGTGCGTGAGTTGATACAACATCGAAGCACCAAGCTCCATGTCATCGACCCAGTTGTCTTCTTCATAGAAATACGGCGACGAGCCCGGCGCAGTCTGACAAACACCGGGATATTTTTGCCCAAGTTTGTAGGCCGCAATCGCCTTTCGTCGTAACGTGTCGGCGAGCGCACGATCACGCGTGGCAAACTGCTGTGCACCAAGCGCGAACGCGGCCGCCATTTTTCCGGCTGTTGATGCGTAACCGCTTGCACGATTCTTGAATCGCAAAATGCCCTGCGGTTTGCCAGTGCAGGGATACACAGGTCGTTCCTTGCCCTTGCCCCAACCGTAATCGGAACTGTCGGTGGTGATGAGATCAAAGAACGCGTGATCACGATCATCACCCAACTGATTGAACATGGTACTGTCATCGGGTAACATGCGCGTTAGCCACGCGAGTCCGTGCCGCGCTTCATCAAGCACATCAGGCGTACCGTTCTTGCCAGGTAATCCACGCGCGTTGTAGGCATCGCCAAATGCGCCGGGCGCATCGCGCCATGCCGATAGCAGGTGATATGTGGCTGTCGCAGATGTCGCGACATACTGCAGATAGTCCGCCGCGTCGGCCCAGCCACCGCTCACGTTGATGAACTCACCGGTACGCGTTGGGTGATCGACAATGATCCCATCGCGTTTATGTGCGGAGTCGCGGAGGAACGGATTGTACCCCGAGCGCTGTTGGCGCATGTAGCTCATCAGCGTGTCGGCCAAGCCGGCGTACACATTCGCGCCAATTCGAATGACGGGCGAGGTGTACACGCTGGCACGTACGCGATAACGGCCGGCCGCGCGAAGCGTACTGAAGTCGAGCCGCCAAGTTTCGACGCAAGGACCAAAGGCACCA
>JBDTTO010000342.1:0-4600 GCA_039930585.1 Gemmatimonadaceae bacterium | reverse complement strand
CCTGATGCCTCCACGCGCGAAGAAACCCGCCGCATCAAAAGTCGCCCCGAAAAAATCCAGTATCACGCCGTGGTGGCAAACGCATTTTGACGCTCAATACCTGCACGAATACGAACCACTATTCGACCTCGTGCAGGATCGCCGCGAAGTGTCGCGACTCATCGATCTGCTCGCCGAATTTCCGTCAGGCTCGCGCGTGCTCGATTGCCCCTGCGGCCAAGGACGACACGCCCACCTGCTCGCCGAAGCCGGATTCAACGTCGACGGCCTCGACTACTCGGCCGACCTTCTCAAGATCGCAACCAAACGCGGCACCGGGAAAAATCTCCGCTACACGCAAGGCGACATGCGAAAGCTGCCCTCCAAATGGACCGGCAAGTTTTCCGCGGTGGTCGACCTCTTCACGTCGTTTGGCTTCTTCGATGATCCCGCCGACGACCGAAGGGTCCTGGCCGAATTTGCGCGAGTACTCGAACCGGGCGGGGTGTTGGTGTGGCATGGCGGCAGCCGCGACGGCGTAATGGCCAAATTCCTCACACGTGACTGGTGGAGCACCGCCGATGGCACGGTCTTCGGCCAGGAACGCTCCTTCGATCCACTCTCGGGATTCCTCGAAGTGCACAGCACCTGGCGCGGCCCAAAGGACGCAGGTGAGCGCACACATCGCATTCGGCTGTACACCGCGTCCGAGCTTGCCGAGCGAATGCGTGAAGTCGGGTTGATCGTGGAGCAGTCGTTTGACGCCTGGAGCGACAAACCGCTCACGCGCCGCAGCAGCGAGATGCTGTTGATCGCCCGCAAGGATTGACCGCACACCGCACTCTGCACCCCAGCGTTCTGCCCCCGCCAGCGCGTATGCAACGGACGCTCGCCGGGAGCAGATCTCACTGCTGAGACTTCTCCCCCTCGATTACTTTCTCATCCTATGTCCAGACCTATCCGAGTCCTGGTGGCCAAACCCGGCCTCGACGGCCACGATCGCGGTGCGAAAGTGGTTGCCGCGGCCCTGCGCGATGCCGGTATGGAAGTCATCTACACCGGGCTGCATCAGTCGCCCGAGATGATTGCCACTGCCGCTATTCAGGAAGACGTGGATGTGGTTGGACTATCGATCCTGAGTGGTGCCCACATGACGCTGTTTCCACGCGTCCGAGATCTGCTGGTCGAAGCCGGACGGGATGACATTCTCCTCACCGGCGGCGGCATTATCCCCAAGGAAGACATGGATTCGTTGCAAGCGAGCGGCGTTGCTCGACTGTTTGGCCCAGGCACCAGCACGCAGGATCTGGTGGCATACATCCGCGATTGGTTCGCCACTCGTGAGCAGACTGGCGCGTGAGTTCACGTCTCCAGAAACTCGCCACCGAAACGCGCGCACTCGAAGCCAAACTGCGCCTTGGTGGTGGTCCCGATAAAATCGAAAAGCAGCACAAGCAGGGCAAACTCACGGCGCGTGAACGCGTTGAAATGCTCGCCGATCCCAACACGCCGTTTCTCGAAATTGGGTTGCTGGTCGCGTACGATCAGTACGACGAACAGGCACCAGGCGCCGGTGTTATCACGGGCGTTTGCATGGTCGAAGGACGCGAGTGTGTTGTTGTCGCAAACGACGCAACAGTAAAGGCCGGATCGTGGTGGCCCGAGACGATCAAGAAGACGTTGCGCGCGCAGGAAGTTGCGATGCGCTGCCGCATTCCGATTGTGTATCTCGTTGATTCGGCCGGCGTGAATCTTCCGTATCAGGGCGGCGTGTTTCCCGGCCAGTACGGCGCAGCGCGCATTTTTTACTACAACTCGATCATGCGTCGTTATCTGCGTATTCCGCAGTTGGCCGCCGTGATGGGGCAGTGTATTGCGGGCGGTGCGTATTTGCCCGCGCTCTCCGACGTCATTCTGATGGTGAAGGGTTCGTCATTCATGGGATTGGGTGGACCGAACCTCGTGAAAGGCGCGACGGGTCAAACCATCGACGGCGAAACTCTTGGTGGTGCGATTACGCACACGGAAGTTTCAGGCGTTGCGCACTACGCGTTGGATGATGATCCGTCTTGCATCAAAAAGTTGCGCGAACTGGTCGCACGTTTGCCAAAACCTGCACTTCGTCCACCGGTCGTTGAGTTCAAGGCACCGGCTACGGATCCGCAGAAGTTGTACGACATTCTGCCGGCCGATCATCGCATGTCGTATGACATGCACAACCTGTTGAAAGCAGTGTTGGACGCCGGCGAAATCGATGAATTCCAACCGCATCTCGCCAAAGAAATGATTTGCGGCGATGCAAAAATTGAAGGCATCACGGTTGGCGTGATCGCGAATCAACGCGGCCTCATCAAAGGACGTGCAGGCGAAAAGCCACGTTTCGGCGGAATCATTTATGCCGAAAGCGCAGAGAAAGTCGCCTACTTTATCGAGCGTTGCGACAAGCAGGGAATTCCGCTGTTGTTCGTGCAGGATGTGTCGGGATTCATGGTTGGCCCCGAGTCCGAACACGAAGGCGTGATTCGAGCTGGCGCACACTTTGTCGAAGCGATGGCGTGCGCGCGCGTTCCGAAAATCGTGTTGACGGTCAACCACGCAAGCGGCGCCGGTTATTACGCGATGGCGGGTCAGGGATTCGATCCCGACTTCCTCTTCACGTGGCCAACTGGACGCATGGCCGTGATGGAAGGCGAAGCCGCGGTGAGCGCCGTTCACGGACCTGCGATGGCCGCGGCGAAAGCGAAGGGTGTTCCGCTCTCTCCCGAAGTCGCCGAGTCGGTTGAAGAAATGCGCGCGGATTACGAGGAACAGCTCGACGCGCGTTACGCATGCGCGCGTGGTTACGCCGACACGATTTTGTATCCCGAAGACACGCGCACAATGCTCGCGATGGCGTTACGCGCATCACTGCAAAACTCAGGACCGCACCTCGGCGCATTCAACTTGCCGCCGATGCCCGGCGCATCAGTCTGATCAACCAGATGTTAAACGTTTCATCGTTTCAGAATTTCAAACGGAGCAGGGATGTCTGATTCCGAACGCGTTGTTCGTGTAGCGAGTGGTCAGGGCTTCTGGGGCGATTGGCTGGAAGCGCCGCGCCGTCAGGTCGAAGGTGGTCAGGTTGACTATCTCATGCTCGACTATCTCGCCGAAGTCACCATGTCGATTCTGCAAAAGCAGAAAGAGCGCGATCCCAAAATGGGATACGCGCGCGACTTCATTGGCGCGATGGAAAGTGTGTTTCCCGCCGTCGTGGACAAGGGCGTCAAAGTCATCGCGAATGCGGGCGGCGTGAATCCGCAGGCGTGCGCAACGGCCGTACTTGCAGCCGCAGAAAAGATGGGTTTGCGCGGCAAGTTCAAAATCGGCGTCGTGACTGGTGACGACTTGTTGTCGCGCATCGACGAACTGCTGGCAGCCGGACACAAGCTCGCGAACATGGACACGGGTGAACCGTTGTCGACCATTCGCGATCGCGTGTTGTCGGCCAACGCGTACATCGGTTCAACGCCAATTGTTGAAGCGCTGGAACGTGGTGCAAATGTTGTCATCACTGGTCGCAGCACGGACACCGCGCTCACGATGGCGCCGTTGCGTCATGAGTTCAAATGGGCGCCGGACGACTGGGACAAGATGGCATCGGGCATCATTGCCGGACACATTCTCGAGTGCGGTGCGCAAAGTTCGGGCGGCAACTGCCTGTACAACTGGCGCGACATTCCTGATCTCGCAAACGTTGGTTATCCGATTGCCGACGCCGTTGCCGACGGCACGTTTGTCATCACAAAACATCCGAACACCGGTGGTCGCGTTTCCGTGCAAACGGTCAGCGAACAGCTCGTGTACGAAATGGGTGATCCACATGCGTACATCACGCCTGACGTTGTTGCCGATTTCACCAGCATTCAGCTCGAAGATGTGGGCGAAAATCGCGTGCGCGTGCACGGAGTCAAAGGCGGACCGAACACGCCATTCCTCAAGGTTTCCATCGCGTATCGCGCGGGATACAAAGCGGTCGGTTCGCTTGTGTACTCGTGGCCCGATGCGATGGAAAAAGCGCAGCTCGCCGACAAAATCTTGCGCCAGCGCCTCGAAAATCTCGGTCTCAAATTCGACCAGATTCTGAGCGAGTTTGTGGGGGCAACTGCCACGCACGGACATCTCGCGGGCGACGGACACGATGCGCCCGAAGTGCAGTGGCGCATCGGTGTTCGCGGCAGCGACAAAGCGGCCGTTGAACGTTTCACACGCGAAATCGTGCCTCTCGTCCTGAATGGACCGCCCAGTGTCACAGGCTTTGCTGGTGGTCGTCCCAAAGTCGAAGAGATTGTAGCCTACTGGCCGGCACTGCTCGACAAGCGAGCGGTTTCGACTCACGTTGATATTCAGGAATAAGACCGATGAAGATCAGACTCCTGGATGTGGCGCACGCCCGCAGTGGTGACAAAGGCGACACGGCGAATGTTGGGCTTATCGCCATGACACCGGCGTTGTATCCGCTGTTGGTGAAATACGTGACGCAGGCGCGCGTGACCGAGCACTTCAAAGGCATGATAACCGGCAGCGTCGAACGGTTCGAATTGCCAAACCTGAAGGCGCTCAATTTCCTGCTGCACGGCGC
>JBDTTO010000341.1:0-4610 GCA_039930585.1 Gemmatimonadaceae bacterium | reverse complement strand
AATGTGTGCGACGGGCAGGTAATTCTGTCGCGCGTACACCACTTCGACGTAACCAAACGCACCTTCCATTGCCTTTACCTGACCGGCGACACCTTCATTGCCTTTTCCGCCAATGCCGGCCGGCCAACGAACATCTTTGCCGCGTCCCGGTCCGTCGGCCCACTCGCGGCTCACGCTCGCGAGGTAGTCGCTCAAGATGTACGACGTGCCGCTGCCGTCGGCACGATGAACAACGAGAATATCGCGCGCGGGGAGCGCAACGCCCGGGTTGAGCGCCTTGAGTTTCGGGTCGTTCCAGCGTGTAATGCGTCCAAGAAAAATGTTCGCGATTACGTCGCCGGAAAGACGCAACGGCGCTTTGATCTCGGGCAGGTTGTACGTAATTGCAACGGCACCCAGCGCGGTCGGAATGTGCTCAACCGCGGCGTTTGATGATGCGAGTTCTTCGTTGGTCATTGGTACATCGGTCGCGCCAAAGTCCACGGTGTGCGCCAACATCTGCCGAATGCCACCGCCCGAACCGATCGACTGGTAGTTGATGCGCACGTTGGTGCGCTGCGCGTAGTCGTTGAACCAGCGCGAGTACAGCGGATACGGGAAGGTGGCGCCGGCGCCGGTGAGGTCGACACGAATGCCGACGGGCACGTTGGCGGAGTCGGGCGTTTTTGCAGCGTCTGAACGACTTGTGCAGGCGCTGGCCAGTGCAGTCAGGCTCGCTGCACACAGGAGCACCGCAGTGAAGTGGCGCCGATTGTGTTTCATTCGCAAAAGTTTACGACGAAACGAAACATTCGCCATGGTCGAAAGCGGCCAATCAGAACTTGTTGGCAAAATTCAACAATTTGTATTTTCCGTTGTGCTCGATGATGCCGCCAAACAACAATTCGGTGAGCGTGTCGCCCGGAGCCTGGAGGCGTTTGACCAGGCACTGTGTGTAGACAGTGTTCGTCTCCTGTTTTTCGGGAGCGGCGCAAGAGTATCCAACAACCTTGAGATCCTTGCCGCCTCGATCTTCCAGGAGATGGACAAACCCTTTTCGATTGTTGCCATCAAACTGGAAGTACATCAGGCCGGGCGACAAGTCGTAAGGTGGCTTGCCCATCGGACTGCTCGGATAGTAGATCCACGCGAATTCTGCCTTGGTCAGCCCCAACTCGCCCAGTCGCGCAGTATCGCGCGCTGCGAGGCGCTTCAAAAAGGCGTCCATCAACGAGTCGCGCGAGCCGAACCCATTGCTCAATTCCGTTACCTCGGCTCCAAGGCCGGCGCGAAAGCGTTCAAGTTCAACTTCCCGTGGCAGCGCGCTGTCGATCGCGGAAGCGGACGGCTTTGGTGCGGCCGACGACTCAACCGCCCCCTTCGCATTGTCGCGAGAACAAGCGACGCTGAAGCTAGTGGCACACAGCAACGCCAAAAGAGAAAGGCAACGAAAGCTTGAATACATGAATGGTATTGATGAATCGAAGAACAACGCGGGACTCGAAGATGCAACGAATGCTATCATGAATGAAGAAAGAGCTGGCGTCGTCCTGACGCCAGCTCCTTCGGTCATCGACTTGTTATCAGACTACAACTGCATGGCGAAACACCGTGCGTTAGTTGATGACGTAACGGGTCCAACCGGTATACCACAGCGTCGTTGCTACTGGATCGATTGCGCCGACATAAGTCGTGTTCACCCATGAGCCACCGAAGTAGTTCGTCACGCGTGCCGCCGGTGCAACCTCGCCGCCGGTTGCAAGAATACTGGTCGCTCCGCCGGCCGGACGCCAATCGAGGCCGGCCGTATTCAGGCTGGTGAAGAGTGCGACGGCCGCGGTCGCCGGTGTGCGGATATTGTTGTTCACGAATTTGTCCGCGGTGCCCAGGCTGTTAGCGCCCGTTGCCGCCACCGTATCAAACGCAAATCCGTTTTCGGCGAGCACCAGGCCACGAATCGACAGCGAATCGCGAAGGCGCATTGAATCCGTCCACACATCGCGAATGTTGATCGCGATACCCTTCCAGCGAGCGAGCACACCATTGCGGAACGTGCCGCCCGTACCGCGGCGAATCGTTGAGCCGTTACCGTCAGCCGGGAATCCAGCGAGCTGGCCCGGGCCAACCATGGTGAAATTTGCAAACACGGGCATCGAGTAGATCGCATGCGTGGTTGCCGCGGTGGTGCCAAGCAAACAACCCGATACTGCTGGATCGCAGCCGTCGCCTTCAAAGCCCTTAGGATCGCTAGAGAATACGCCTGTTCCGGTTGCCGGAATCAAACGCTGCGTCTGAAGCGCGAGCATGAACTGGTTACGGCCAACGTAACCTTCGGTCCAATCGAAGTGATCATCACCGGCTTCGTATGAAACGAGGTATCGCGTATCAACCGCACCGCCCCAGAATTCAAACGAGTCGTCGAGGCCCGTCATCGACTGCACATATTCGATCGTCGTGCCGCGTCCGACAGCGTACATCGACAACGTGTTGAGTTCCTGTCCCGCGCCGTTCGAAACATCGTAGCCGGCGAACTCAATACGGACGTAGCGCAGCGTGCCGCTGTTGTCGTTGTTATCGGTGCCGCCGGCGTAATTTTCTGCCACACCAGCTGTGCCGCCTTCAGTCAGAATTGGCGTACCGGTGCGGTTAATGATGCCGTTACCGATGATGATGATTCCGCCCCAGTCGCCTGGCTTGCGGTTGCCCGCCGAGCGCGCTGACGTGAAGACGATTGGCGCTGTTGCAGTGCCAGTCGCGTTGATTTTCGCGCCGCGAAGGATCCACAGCGAGCTGCCGGCAACCGTCGTGTCGCCAACGATCGTGGTGCCAGCCTGAATCGTGAGCGTCGCGCCGCTCTGAACCTTGATGAAGCCAGACAACGTGTAAACGGAGTCAGAAGTCCACGTCTGATTCGCCGTGATGTTGGCCGTCACCTTGCGCGTCTTCGGGCCAGGCGTTCCAACGGTGACAGAACCTTCGGCGCTGTACGCCGTTACTTCAGTTCCACGCTGCGCAGCAACGCGGTAACGATATGTTGTCGAAAGTGAAACGCTGTTGTCCGTAACCGTGGTCGCCGACGTCGGATCGCCCAACGCGACAAACGTGCCACCGGTTGCGCCTGTCGCACGCTGCACGAGATACGATGTGGCACCGGTAACTGCAGACCACGTCACTGTTGCCGATGGCGTCAGTGTCGACGTAACAGTTGGTGCGCCGGGAGTCGCCAAAGCGGCCGGCGGTTGAACAATCGGATCTTTGTCACTGC
Source organism: Gemmatimonadaceae bacterium (assembly GCA_039930585.1). Lineage (GTDB taxonomy): Bacteria > Gemmatimonadota > Gemmatimonadetes > Gemmatimonadales > Gemmatimonadaceae > Gemmatimonas. The sequence continues at coordinate 1,366 of JBDTTO010000341.1, read as the reverse complement.
AGCCTGCAAGCGTGCCGAGTGCGATAACGGCGCTGCAAGCAGCCACACGTCGGACGAACGAAAAGGTCATGAATGCACCTGGGAGAATGGTCTTGCCCTGCGTGCGGCGAATCCGCATTGGGAGTGAACCTCCAATTTTGGTGTCTGGCTTGTGTGATGAATGGGTCACGGTTGCGTCACGCGGGCCCGGGCGCATGTCGCGAATTCTCAAAGTTCTTTTTGCAGCTTTGCGCGTTCAATCACACTGCGAAAAAACAAACACCCATCCGTTTCCGAATGGGTGTTTGCAGTGTGACCCTTGTTACCGAGCACGCGTTACTGCACCTGCTCTATCGCAACAGCATCACGGCTTGAACGAAAGCCCCGCACCAATCACTCGGCCCATGCTGTACGAGCGGCGAACCAGATTCCCCGTGTATTCGGAGTATTGGGCGTCAAGAAGATTCTGTCCGGTAATGCGGCCCGTGAGTGAACCGAGCACCGGGAATTGCAGCGCGAAATCAACCACGTTGCGCGGGCGTTCGTACGTGTCCGGCAACGGCTGGACACCAGCAATCGTGATGCGCTTCCCGACAACGTTGTACAACAAGCTCGCATTGAGTGATCCGGAGTAGTTCGTGTAAGTCAGACCAGCGTTCGCAACATAGGGCGCCTGACCAACCATCGCGCGATTCGGATTCGTTGCGGCAGTCAACGCATCATCGATCTGAATGCGGCTGCGCATGAGCGTGATGTTCGAGAACATGCTGAACGGACGCAGCGCCATTGCGAGGCCGCCAAGATTCTTGCGGAGATCGAGCTCGACGCCGTAGTTCGTTGCGCTCTTTGCGTTCGTGAAACCAATCTGCGGCTTGCCAGTCGTGGCCTGGAACACGCGTTCAATCGGACTGTCGAAGCGCTTGGCAAATACGCCGATGCTCATCACTTCGCCGCTGTTCGGATACATCTCCCATCGCACGTCGTAGTTCTGAACGAGCGCACGCTTGAGTCCCGGGTTGCCGCGTTCTTCGTTGCTGCCACCGATGGACAGGTATGCAACAGGAGACAGCTCGCGATACTCAGGGCGCGAAAGCGTTTGTGAAGCCGAGAAACGCAGATTCTGACGTTCGTTCACCGTGTACGTGAGTGCAAACGATGGCAGCACGTCGGTGTTGTCGAGTTTCGTAACCGTATCGAGCCCCTGCGCGGTGATGGAGCGAACCACAATGTTCGCCTGTTCCACGCGAGCGCCGGTGATCACCTTGATGCGCGAGCCGAATGGCAATTCGATCATCGCGTATCCGGCGTTCAATTTTTCATCGGCGGTGTACTCGCCGCCAAATGTGCTGGGCCGAATGAGGAAGTTCGTGTCTGCGCCGGCGGTGTA
>JBDTTO010000340.1:0-4632 GCA_039930585.1 Gemmatimonadaceae bacterium | reverse complement strand
AACGCGACGTTATCTGACTGGCGGTGCAGGGCGCGACAGTTCAAGCGCATTGGCGCGAGCAGCAAGTTTGTCTGCCTTGATGACATCATTCGCCTTTCGCGCGGCATCTGCCTGCAGGCGGATCAACGCAATCCACAATTCCAGTCGTTCGTAATCGCCCACCAGCGCCGATGCCGATTTGGCATCCAGCATCTCCATCAATGCGCGCTGCGGCCCAAGTAGTTCGCCTATTGCTGCGCTGGCGTCGCGCATGGTGTCATCGGGCAACGCGCCGCCGCTCACTAACTCGCGCAATCGGCGCAATGTCGCCGCCACCTGTTGAATCAGGCGCAGTAAATAATCGTCGCGGGCTCCGGGCATGTGAGAACGTTACGCGACGCTTCGTCTTTGCGCGACACGGAAACGCGCATTATCGCGCGAAAAATTCCGTTCGGCGCGCGGTTGATTGTTCGGGAAAGCGCACCGGCGGTAGCGAATCAAATCCCGCACGCGCGAACAGATATCCCTGAAAGAGTCGAACGTTGTGATCCACAAACCACGCGAATTCTGACTCGCTTTCTATCCCCTCCGCGATAACCTCAATGCCCAGGTCTTCGCAAACCTGGAGGATGGCGCGCACAATCGCTTGCCTTGGCCCCCGACTCTCGATATTCCGTACGAGATTCATGTCGAGCTTGAGCAGATCCGGCTGAAAATCGGCGAGCAGGTTGAGTCCGGAATGGCCGGCACCAAAGTCGTCGATTGCAATCTGTACGCTCAGCCGTCGATAGCTGGATACGGCTTCAATAAATCGTTCAACGTCGGCAATGGCTTCATTTTCCGTTACCTCGAGAATGATTTTCGAGATCGGAAAGCCGGTGGTCAGACAGGTCTGATGAATGGCAGTGGCGTGCGCCGCGCCGTCGACACTGTCCGGCAATGCGTTGATGCTGAGGTGGCCCTGCATTTCCAGGCGTGCGGCGGATGCGATGGCGATCAGACAGCTCTCGCGGTCCAGCGCGTGGAGCGCAGGTTTATCAAGCCCGGACAGCACAGACAGTGCTCCGGCCCCGTCAGAACCCCGAATCAATGCCTCGTGTGCAAAAACAGTTTGCTCCACAACGTCAACGATCGGTTGAAAGGCGTGCGCAAACGATGCATGTCTCACGATGACTTCTGCTTTGGTCGCGCGAAGATCACTTGCCGACTGTCTGTTGCATCGCAGGCTCGATCGCAGATGCGCGAACTTGCGATTGCCACCGCCCCGACGCAAATGCCTGCAGCAATTTCCTTGCGCGTCCGGGATTGAGAGACATCAGACAGCTGCGGGCCGCGTAGAAATCGTTTCGGCCAACGATTGCGTCGGCATCCGCATCGGAAATTTGTGCGTAACCCATCGTCCACTCCTGAAAGGAGCGCGCGGGAATGGGCTCGCGAATGATGACGGTAGTGTGTGCGTGGCGCGAATCGCCGGCGATACGATCAAACGTTGCATCCACGTCTGCGCTATTGCCTTCGAGCACCTGAAAGAAACTCCCGACAGAATACAGGAGAATCCCTGACACGTTGACGCCGGCGTTGTTCACGTGCGAACGCGAGAGGATATCTGCAAGGTCATTCGCGGACATGTCGCGTGTTGCGCCACTCGCGTAAATCAAATGTATCAGTTGCGGCATCAGAGACGATTCAGGTAAAGGTGATCCATAAAAGGACGACCCAACCTGCGTAAACGATACCCTTCACGTATCCGTTACACGTCCGTCGCGCGACGAAATATGCGCCGTGACATTCAACCGGCACCCTTCGCCCCGCAATGTTGTGCCGCGACGATCGCGGCACGGCGACAACGCTTACGCGGGGATCGAAAATGAAGGCGCGTTTACGCACCACCAGTGCGATGACTATGTTGGCAGCGGGAAGTGCCGCGGTATTCGCGCTCGCTTGCAGTGACGATAGCGACGTTGTTGGTCCACCAGTCGACTCGTCCACAGTTGTATTGGCCACTCAATCGGTAACGCCAGCGCTCATCAAGAATGTCATGAGCGGCGTTTCTGTGTATCCGTTGATCAGCAGCGAAGATGTATTGAGCGGGTCACCGAACTATGTCTTTGGCGGATCGGCCGACGGCGCGGGTGTTATCAAGAACGCGGACGGCACGTTCACGATGGTGGTGAACAACGAAGACAACTTTTCGGTGTCACGCATCACGCTGGACAAGACATTCAAACCCACCAAGGGCGAATACATTCTCACGTCGGACAAAGCCTTGTACCGCCTCTGCTCGGCGACGCTGGCCACGGTTTCGGAGCATGGTTTTGGACCGTTGTTTATCACCGCTGGTGAATCGAGCATCGAATCGTCCATCTATGCACTTGATCCAACTGGTGGAACCAACACCGCGAAGGCCCTGACCGCGCTCGGTCACTGGAGTTCGGAAAACGCACTTCCATTACCGAAGCAGGCGTACGCGGGCAAAACTGTTGTCATCATTGGAGATGATGATTCAGGAACTGGCGGCGGACAGGTTGGCATGTACGTCGGCACCGCGGTTGGTGATCTCGACAACGGCAAGTTGTACGCACTCACGCGCACCAACGGCAACGTTCGTGAACGCGACATGGTGGCGGGGCAGACCTATCCGGTGGAATTCAAGGAAATTCCGAATGCAAAAACGCTGACGGGCGCGCAGATCAACACGACGGTTAACGCATTCAACGCTGTGTCGTTTGGCCGTGTTGAAGATGTGGATTATCGCAAAAGCGGCACCGGTCGCGATGTCTATTTCGTCGTCACTGGACAGGACGAAAATGGCGCGAACGCGGACAAATCACGTTCGAAGTACGGTCGCATCTATCACCTGACGTTGGACGCTGCCGATCCGACCAAGGGCAGTCTGGAAGTTGTGCTTGATGGCGATGATCGCACCGGACCCGGCAAGTTGCTCCAGAATCCGGACAACATCGTTGCGACCGCCAACTACTTGTATCTCGAAGAAGATCCGAACGAATACGGCGACGAGACCCACGATTCTTACTTGTGGCAGTACAATCTCGCGACGAAAGAATTGAAAGTTGTCTTCGAAATCGATCATCATCGCGGTGCCGCCGATTTTGCCAAGTACAACAACGCTTCGGGCACGTATGTCGCGAATACTGTTTCGAAGATGGGTTCGTGGGAGAACTCGGGCATCATTGACATCTCTGATGTTACTGGCAAACCCGGGACGTTCATGCTCGGCATTCAGGCACACGGTTGGCATGCGCTGCGCTTCAAGGGCGTTGACGGTGGCGCACTGCGGGCGGCCGAAGATCAGGGAAGCCAGCTGCTGATTCTTTCCGGACTCGCGCGCTGAAAAAGTATCTCGCACTTGGTCTGGGAGTCGCAGTAACAACCGGCGTCATCGCGTGGGGCGGTGGCGCTGGAGCGATCAGGGACAATTTCAAGGCAACAGCGACGAGTCGTTCGGCTTCGTCTTCAGTGATGTCGCCGGCTTCGGGAGTGACGTCCGCGGCCGTCGCTGGTGCATTGCGCGTATACGACGTGAATGCAGTGGCAGTTGATTCGGCACTTGCACTGCTCGATGTGAGCGCGACGCGTCATGATCTCGCGCAGTCGCGTATTGCGTTCATCAACGCGCGCCGCGCGTACAAACGCGTGGAATGGTTGGCCGAGCACTATACGCCGCTTACGGCGAGCGCGCTTAACGGTCCGGCCATCGACAAACCCGACGAAGAAAGCCCGCAAATCATTGTACACCCGACCGGGTTGCAAGTGATCGAAGCGATGTTGTACCGCGCGAATGCGCCGGAAGCAATTCTTGACTCCGTCGCGATTCAAGCGCGAATTGCGCGCATCAACATCAAGCGCATTCGTAATCGCGTCGCCGAAACCCTGGTCACAGAATCACAGCTGTTTGACGCCGCGCGTATTGAGCTTGGTCGCATGGTGTCATTAGGCATTTCGGGATTCGACACGCCGCTGGTTGGGACGGCGATTCCTGAAGCGTCGGCGACTATCGGCAGCATCAGCGTGACAATGGTGGATTTCGCGCCAACGTCAACGCAGAACATCGAGTTACAGCGGATTGGCAACGTCGCGCGAGCTTTTCTCGACTCGGCCAAGTCTGTGGACGCGTTTGATCGGTTTACGTTCATCACGGCGTATGCGAATCCATTTGCAAGGGCGCTAGCCGAACTGCAATTGGTTGCTGATGTGAAACGTTTATCTGATCGCCGAGCGTGGAATGCGGCGGCCAATTCTGTGTTTGATACCAATGCGTTCGATCCGCAGGGCTTTGCACCGCCGGGAGCGCGCCCAACGTCGCCACAACTCGTTTCGCTTGGGGAGCGGCTGTTTTCCGAGTCGCGACTGTCAGGCAAGAACGATCGGAGCTGTGTAACGTGTCACATGCCGGCCCGTGCGCTCGCTGATGGACGGCGCATTCCGGCACTGCTACCCGTCGGATCTGCTGCGTCTGCGAAGCTGGTAACAGCGAATGAAATGCGTGTGTCGGCACCGCCACGGAATACGCCAACGTTATACAACGCTGCACTGCAGGCGGCGTCGTTTGCGGACGCGCGAATTGCATTTCTGGAAGATCAGATTGCAACTGTGATTCACAATCCGCGCGAAATGGGCGGCGATCTTGCGCGA
>JBDTTO010000339.1:0-4634 GCA_039930585.1 Gemmatimonadaceae bacterium | reverse complement strand
CGAGCTATTCGCGCGGTGACGTTCTCAACCAGATCGGCTTTCGTCATGGGCTCTTCAAGGAGGGCGACACGTGCGGCCGGAAGGCGCTGGCACGTGATGTCAAACGACCGAACCTATGACCTTAGTGCTTATCAGTCAAGCGGTTGGCTCGTTTCGTTGCGGCGCAATTTGAGGGCGGTCACGAACTGATCGAACAGCGGAACGGCGTCATGCGGTCCCGGTGCAGCCTCAGGGTGGTATTGCACGGCAAAGATCGGCAGCGTCTTGTGACGCAGCCCTTCAAGCGATCCGTCGTTCAGGTTGAGGTGCGTGACCTCGAGATCGGGCGCACCCTCAACGCCGTCCTTCGTACCCGCCACTGCGAATCCGTGATTCTGGGCGGTGATGAGCACTTTGCCCGTCGCCAGATCCATCACCGGATGATTTCCGCCACGATGGCCGTACGGCATTTTCACCGTGTGGCCACCGAAGCTGAGCCCGACCAGCTGATGTCCCAGGCAGATGCCAAAGATGGGCATTTTTTCCGCAGCGAGCTCGCGAATCGTTCCTGGGGCGTATTCCACGGCAGCCGGATCACCGGGGCCATTTGAGAGGAATACGCCATCGGGTTCGTGCGCGAGAATTTCTGCCGACGTCGATGTAGACGGCACGACGGTGACACGCACATCATGCTCATCGAACAAGCGAAGGATATTGCGCTTGACGCCATAGTCGATGGCAACGACATGGTACGGCGCCTGGGCATTGCCCCACGCGTACGGCTTGTCGGTGGAGACGACCGTCGCGAGATCCAACCCTTCCATGCTTGGGCAGGCATCCAGTGCGGCCAGCGCCTCTTTGGTGGGCGCGTTGCCCATGCCAATGACGCCCTTCATCGAACCGATTGAGCGCAGATGCTTCGTGAGGCGACGCGTGTCGACTTCCGTCAGCACGGGCACGTTGGCCGCCGCGAGCCACTCGGGCAGACCACCAGTCGCGCGCCAGTTCGAATACGTGCGCGACAGCTCGCGCACCACCACGCCGGCGATGTGCGGCTTGGATGATTCGGGGTCTTCGGTGTTGACGCCGTAGTTACCGATTTGCGGCGCCGTCATGACCACGATCTGGCCTTCGTACGACGGGTCGGTGAACACTTCCTGGTAGCCCGTCATGTTCGTGGTAAAAACCACTTCGGCGACGGTGGCTACCGCGGGTCCTGCAAGGCGTCCAAGAAAAAGGGTTCCGTCCTCGAGGAGGAGGAACCCTTCTGGCAGAAGTTCGCTCAACGGAGTGTGCGGGAGATGGCTTTAGGGCTTCTTCGGCGGCGTAGTGGCCGGCGGAGTTGTGGCTGGAGCAGTTACTGGCGTGGTGCCGGCAGCTGGTGCCGGCGTCAGCGGCGATGCCGGGGCCGGTCCAGTCGCGGCGGGAGCCACGGCAGCTGGCGCGGACAAGCGATCAAGCACGGACTTTGGTGCCGACGCGCGAGCGCCCATGACCTGAAGCAGAAACGCGAGGCCGAGGAAAATTCCACCGCACCACCAGCTCATGCTGGTCAGGAGATTTCCCGCCTGACGGGTGCCCATCAGTGAGTCGGATGACGAACTCGATCCGCCAAAGTTTGCCGCGAGTCCGCCGCCCTTTCCTGACTGCAAAAGGACAACCGCGATGAGCAGAAGCGCATCGATGACAAGAAGCGTGAGCAGCAGAGTGTACATGAGCAAACGGGATGACGGCGATGAAGGCGCTACCGGGAAATTCCGCTACGGAAATCCCCTTCAGGTCAAGCTTTGAAACATCACGGGAAACGAGCGCCGGGGCAAGTGATGCAAAGTCCCGGAATGCAATGAATTCAGTGGGTTTAGGTCAGGTCCGAACGATGCTGCTCCACCCGTCCGGATCGAGGCTGGCTCCGCCAACCAGCAAGCCGTCCACGTTCGGCGCCGCCAACAGCTCAGCGGCGTTGCCACGATTCACCGAGCCACCATACAAAATGGGCACGCCCTGCCCGGCCTTTTCGCCAAGCCGTTCGACCAGCGCCGCGCGGAGGACCGCGTGAATCGCGCTGGCATCCTCGGGCGTAGCCGTGCGGCCAGTGCCGATTGCCCACACCGGTTCGTAAGCGAGCATCATCCCCGCCACCTGCGCGTCCTCGAGGCCTTCAGTTGCGGCCTTGAGTTGACGCAACACGACGCTCTCCGTCGCGCCACCTTCGCGCTCGGCCAGCGTTTCGCCAACACACAACATCACCGTGAGATGCGCCTGCAAAACCATTTTGCACTTTGCTGCGGTTTGCGCATCCGTTTCACCGAACACATGTCGGCGTTCGGAGTGACCGACCAACACCACGCGTGCACCGGCATCACGCGCGATGCCGGCGGAGTTTTCTCCCGTAAATGCACCCGATGCTTCGGTGTGAATGTTCTGCACGCCGAGCCAGATGTCCGGACGATCTTTCACATGTTCCGCTAACGTCGCAAACGTGAGCGCCGGCGGAAAGAAGATGATCGTGCGATCCTGCTGGCGTGCGGATTGCGCAAGAAAACGCTGCATGAACGAACGTGCATCCGTTGGTCCATGATTCATCTTCCAGTTGGCAGCGAATACGGGCTTCACAAACATGGGTGATCTCAAGTGAGAGAATCGAGGGCAACGACGCCGGGAAGCGGTTTGCCTTCGAGAAATTCCAGGGACGCGCCACCACCGGTGGACACATGAGACATCTGTGATTCGAGCCCCGCTTCGGCAACGGCGGCTGCGGAATCACCGCCGCCAATAATTGTTGTTGCGCCAGCGGCCGTTGCCTTTGCCATCGCGTTTGCAATCGCGCGTGTGCCAGCGTCGAACGGTGGTTTTTCAAACACGCCCATTGGTCCGTTCCACAACACCGTTTTCGCGCTCAACACCAGTTGTTCGAACTCGGCAATCGATTTCGGACCGATGTCAAACATCGCTTCAGTTGCTGGAATGTCTTTCGCGTCAACAGCGTGCGCTTGTGCGCCTGCATCCATTGCTGGGGCGACCATCGCATCAGTCGGGATGTGCAACTTCGGTCCCGCGCGCTTCAGCAAATCTGTCGCCATTTCGAGGCGATCCGGTTCGACCAGCGACTTTCCGGTCTCAAAGCCCATCGCGCGGAAAAACGTACAGGCCATCGCGCCGCCAATCAGCAAGTGATCGGTCTTGGGCAGCAACGCTTCAACGACGTCAATCTTGCCGGAGATTTTTGAACCACCAAGAATTGCGACAAACGGTCGCTTGGGATTCGCGAGTGCACCACCCAGGTAGGCGAGTTCTTTTTCCATCAGCAAGCCGGCAACCGCCGGACGCACAAACTTTGCGACGCCAGCCGTACTTGAATGCGCGCGATGCGCGGCGCCAAAGGCGTCATTCACGTACAGGTCACCCAATTCAGCGAGCTGCTTCGACAGCGCTTCGTCGTTCTTTTCTTCGCCGGGAAGAAAACGCGTGTTCTCGAGCAACAAAGTCTCGCCGCTCTGCAGCGCATTTGTTGCCGCAACAACTTCGGCCCCGATCGTTGAATTCATGAACGACACTTTGCGGGGCGCCATCAGTTCTTTCAAGCGATTCGCGACGGGCGTCAGAGAGTATTTCGCTTCGGGCGCGCCTTTCGGTCGACCAAAATGCGCCAGCAGAATGACCTTGGCGCCACGATCAAGCAGCGCATAAATCGTCGGCAAGGCGGCGGTGATACGCGTGTCGTCAGCAACATGGCCGGCATCATCAAGCGGAACGTTGAAATCAACGCGAACAAGTGCGCGTTTTCCCTTGAGTTCTGCGTCGCTTAAATCGCGAATGGTGCGAGTTGTCATGAATGATTACGTCGGTGATACGGCTGAAATGGCGGGCGTGAAAAACGGACTCACTTCAAACATCCCGGACCCTATTGCACACGAGCCCCGGCGAAAACAGACCGAGGCTCGTGGAAAACAGTCAGCGGACGTTGGTAAGAAGGCAGTAACGCATGACTCGCGTGATGCGCGGCTGCAGCACCACTACATGCGAGCGCCGATGTAGCGCACGAGATCGACGCAGCGTGACGCGTAACCCATTTCGTTGTCGTACCAGCCCGAAATTTTCACGAGCGTTCCGTCGATCACGGTCGTGCTCAGTGAATCAAGCGTGCAGGAGTTGGGGTTGCCGATGTAATCGACCGACACCAGCGGCTCTTCGGAATAGCCAAGGTAGCCGTGCAGTGCGCCCGACAGAGACGCGGCCTTGAACGCGGCGTTGACTTCTTCTTTCGTAACTTTGCGTTCAACAACGCAGGTGAGATCGGTGAAGGAAACGTCAGGCGTTGGAACGCGCACTGACATGCCGTCGATTTTGCCTTTCACTTCCGGAATCACGAGGGCGGTTGCCTTGGCTGCGCCAGTCGTGGTTGGAATCATTGAGACCGCAGCGGCACGCGCGCGACGAAGATCCTTGTGTGGCAGATCGAGAATGGACTGATCGTTGGTGTAGCTGTGAATCGTGACCATCGAGCCATGCACGAAACCGAAGTTGTCGCGAACGACCTTCACCATTGGTGCCAGGCAATTCGTGGTGCACGACGCGTTCGAGATGATGTTGTGCTTGGCGCCGTCGTACTTGTCGCTGTTGACACCCATCACAACGGTGATGTCTTCGTCGTTCGC
>JBDTTO010000338.1:0-4635 GCA_039930585.1 Gemmatimonadaceae bacterium | reverse complement strand
AAGTTGCGCCACAGTACACTCTTCGGTTTCAGCTGCGGAGTTTGACGTGCCAGCATGTGTGCCACCAGAAAATGTGAAGACGCTTTTTTCTCAACAGCGGAGCAATTTGATGCTTTCTCTTCGAAGAGTCGTGACCGAGCGAGCGATGATGAATCGTCTCGCGATCGCATCCGTCACAATGTTGACGTTCGCGTCACGGGGATCGGCCCAGACAGCAGGGGTGGGAGGTGCTGCGGCGGCTACTGAGAATATGGCGTTTCGAAACGAGGCTCTGACTTTCGAAGCGCGTGCTACTGATATCGTAAAGCGGCTCACGCTGGACGAGAAGGTGCAGCAAATGAAAGATGTGGCGCCGGCCATCCCGCGCCTTGGCATTCCGGCGTATCAATGGTGGAATGAGGCGCTGCACGGCGTCGCACGGTCTGGACTGGCTACAGTGTTCCCTCAGGCCATCGGTTTGGCGGCAACGTGGGACGACCCGCTCATGTTCAGGACCGCCACCACAATCTCGGACGAGGCGCGCGCCAAGTATCACGAATACATCCGGAATGACAGCCACGGTCGTTACCAGGGACTGACATTCTGGTCACCCAACATCAACCTCTTTCGCGATCCGCGGTGGGGCCGAGGGCAGGAGACGTATGGGGAGGATCCATTTCTCACCGGACAACTGGCCGTGCAGTTTGTGCGCGGTCTGCAAGGTGATGATCCCAAATATTTCAAGACAGTCGCAACGGTCAAACATTTTGCTGTACACAGCGGACCCGAACCGGAACGGCACGAGTTCAACGCGGTCGTAAGCGAACGCGATTTGCGCGAGAGCTATTTGCCACACTTTGAAAAAGGGATCAAGCAGGCGCGCGCGTATTCGATTATGTGCGCATACAATCGACTGGATGGATACGCCGCATGCGGAAGTGATCCGCTGCTGAAAGATATTTTGCGCGGCGAGTGGGGCTTCAAGGGCTACGTCGTTTCGGATTGCGGCGCCATTGATGACATCTATCTGCGGCACAAGATTGAAAAGACGGCGGCGGCCGCTGCGGCACTCGCTGTAAAGAGTGGTACGGATCTCGATTGTGGCCGCGTGTATCCGAATCTCGTGCAATCGGTGAAAGAAGGATTGATCACCGAAGCACAAATTGACACGTCACTCAAGCGTTTGTTTCTCGCACGCATGAAGCTTGGCATGTTTGACTCGCCGTCAAAAGTGAAGTGGGCGAACACGCCCTACACCGTCGTGGATCAGGCTGCGAACAAAACTCTTGCGCGCGAAGTGGCGCGAAAGTCGATGGTGCTCCTTAAGAACAGCAACAATCTGCTGCCGCTCAAGAAGGACATTGGCACGATCGCAGTGATTGGACCGAACTCGAATGAAACCAGCATGTTGCTTGGCAATTACAACGGAACTCCGTCCGATCCTGTTACTCCGCTGCGCGGTATTCGTGAAGCGGTAACTAAAAACACGAAAGTGTTGTACGCACGCGGAAGCGATCTCGCCGGTGGATTTCCGGTGCTTGACGGCTCGGCCATGGGTGTGATGTTCACGCCAGATGGTCAACCCGGATTGCACGTGGAATATTTCGCGTCGCGCGCAATGACGGGACAGCCGATGTTCACTGCGACGGACAGCACGGTCAATGGCGTTTGGGCCGCTGGCGCGCCGCGCAACGATATGAACGCGGACGATTTCGGAGTCCGCTGGACCGGAACGTTTCGTCCGAGAACAACCGGCATCTACCGACTCGGCCTGACTGGCACGATGAAATTTCGCTTGTTGTTTGACGACACGGTGCGAGTGCAATCGGTGTATTCGCAGAATGGTGAATTTCCGGATCCGCGCGCGGTGCAAAGTTCACCAATGCAATTGCAAGCCGGACGCACGTACAAAATTCAGGTGGAAGGCGAAGAGTCGTACGGCGACGCGAGACTGCTTCTGCAGTGGTCGCCACCCAACGAAACGCTGGAGGCCGAAGCGGTTTCTGTTGCACAACAAGCCGATGTTGTGATCATGATGCTCGGACTCACCGCGCGTCTCGAAGGCGAAGAGATGCCCGTGCAGATTGACGGATTCAAAGGTGGTGATCGCACACGCATCGATCTGCCCGCGCCGCAGCAGAAGTTGCTGGAGCGTATTGTCGCGGTTGGAAAACCAACGGTGCTCGTGTTGCTGAATGGAAGTGCGCTTGCCGTGAACTGGGCGAACACAAACGTGCCTGCGATTCTTGAGGCGTGGTATCCCGGACAAGCGGCGGGAAATGCAATTGCAGACGTTCTTTTTGGCGATTACAACCCGGGTGGACGTCTTCCAATCACGTTTTACAAGCAATTGTCAGATCTGCCGCCCTTCGAAAACTATGACATGAAGGGACGTACATATCGGTTCTTCAAAGGCGATGTGCTTTACCCATTTGGCCATGGACTGAGCTACACCACATTCAAGTACAGCGCCGTTACGACCAGTGCACCGACGCTTGGCGCCTCTGCACCAATTGTAGCTTCGGTCACTGTAACAAATTCGGGAACGCGCACGGGTGACGAGGTGGTGCAACTGTACGCCACGCACATGGGGTCCAAAGTCGAACGTCCCCTTCGCGACTTGCGTGGGTATCAGCGCATCACCCTCAAGCCGGGTGAGAGTCGCGTGGTTCGGTTCACAGTTGACGCAAAGTCGTTGGCCTACTGGAACGCCACCACACACGGTTGGGTAGTGGAGAACGAGCCGGTTCGACTGGACGTCGGGGCGTCATCGGCCGACATTCGATCCAGTCGCACAATTACGCTGCGAGGCAGGTAGCTCCTCATCACACACACTCCATCGGGCACAGTGAACGACATTCTTCAACAAACGCTCACTGTGCAAACGATGGTGCTGCTCGTGCTGAGCGCGGTGGTGGCGTGCGTGGCGTGGACCGTTACGCACGAAGAGGTTTTTCGCGAGCCACGCGAATTTTGCGTAAAGAAGAGCAAGACGTCCAAGTCACTGCTGGTACGCAAGTTCTTCTACCTCTTCACTTGCGAGTACTGCTTCAGCCATTACGTGTCGGCCGGAATTGTGCTGGGCACGAGTTACCGCGTTTTGATGCCGGATTGGCGTGGGGCAATTGTTGCCTGGTTGACACTGGTGTGGATTGCGAATTTTCAGATGAGTGCATTCGCACGTATCCGGCTCGAAGTAAAGCTGGACCGCATCGAGATTGACGAAAAAACCGATGAAAATGGTGACGCCAAAGGCGGAACTGATAAAGCAGCAACGCCCGTAAAGAAGGAACCGCGACTCTAACGGTTACAGTTCGAGTCCCATCTGTTTTTCGAGTTCCTCGAAACGATTGCGACTCACCTTGAGCTGCACTCCACTCTTGAGTTGCACGCCATAATCGCCGCCCGGATTTCTCAGCAACGTTTCAATGAGATCCAGCCGCACGATTGCCGAGCGGTGAATGCGAAAGAATTTTGCCGGATCCAGTCGCTCCTCAAGCGTTTGCATGCGCTCGCGTAGCACATACCGTTTGTCGCCAACGTGCAATTCGGCGTACGGTCCACTGGCCGTGATGTACTCCACCTGCTTGACCGGAACAACGCGAACCTGCCCTTTCATTTCAACGGCAATTCGTTCGAGAAACGGTGGTTTTGCGGGTTCCGCGGGTGCCGGGTTTTGGTCCGTGGTAGTGGCTCCGGTTTGCGTCGAGTCGCCTGGTTTGTTGGATGCGCCGGTTGAAAGTGCCGCCAGCGCGCCCGTGCGCGAGCCTTGCAACAACGAAAGCAGTTGCCCCGACACCCGATCGACATCTTGTAGTTCCACCTGACGTCGCGCGCGTTGGAATGCCTGCTCAAAACGTTCGTCATCAAAGGGCTTGACGAGATAGTCGATGGCTGCCAGCTCAAACGCCTTGAGCGCATGTTGATCAAACGCCGTCACGAAAATCGTCACCGGCATTTCCGCCGGGCCAATCGTGCGAACGACATCAAGCCCGGTTTTTCCGGGCATCTGCACGTCAAGCAGAACGATGTCTGGATGCAGTGCGCGAATCGCCAGGATTGCGGCATCGCCGTTATCGGCCGAGCCGACGATTTTTACTGCGGATTCGGCGTTCAGCAGATCTTCGACGCGTTGGCGGCCCAACATCTCGTCATCAACCACCAGCACGCGCATTACACGGGATGACGCTGCATGCGAATCGCTCATGCGCTTTTCATCTCGCCGGTTGTGCGCATGTCCGCCGCGGTGTGAAACGGCAACATGACTTCGGCAATCGCTCCGCCGCCTTCGGCTGATCGCAGCGAAAATTGTTGATATTCACCGTACAACTGTTCCAGACGCGCGCGCGTGTTGCGAAGCCCCAGGCCGGAGTCGGCAGAAGCCTTTGCGCCATTGGAACCCGCGTGCGCATCGTCTGTGCTACGGAGTCCCGGACCGTAATCGCGCACACGCAGCACGAGCTGCTCACCCACGCGCGAGGCGGAAATGTCCAACTTGCCAGTGCCGTCTTTCTCATTTACGCCGTATTTGAGCGCGTTCTCGACCAGCGTTTGCAGAATGAGATTTGGCACCAGCGCATCGCTGACGTCTTCATCAGTTTGCTGCGTGACTTCCAGTCGCCCCTGAAATCGGATCTGCATGATTTCCATATAGCG
>JBDTTO010000337.1:0-4647 GCA_039930585.1 Gemmatimonadaceae bacterium | reverse complement strand
ATACGTTGCTGGGCCAGATTGTGAACATGGTGGCCGACGCGCAACGCAGCCGTGCCCCAATTCAGGGGCTCGCTGATCGCGTTGCCAGCATCTTTGTACCGGCGGTGCTGGCCGTTGCAGTGCTCACCTTTGTTGTCTGGATGTGGATTGGGCCCGATCCGAAATTTGCGCACGCCATTGTCAACGCCGTGGCCGTGTTGATTATCGCGTGCCCGTGCGCACTTGGACTCGCCACACCGATGTCGATCATGGTTGGAATCGGGCGCGGCGCGCGCGAAGGCGTACTCGTGAAAAACGCGGAAGCGCTCGAGCGATTGGAGAAGGTCAACACACTAGTGATTGACAAGACCGGCACGTTGACCGAGGGAAAACCCAAGCTCATGGATGTCTCCCCTGCTGATGGGCTCGAGTTGAAAGAATTTCTCGGACTGGTTGCATCATTGGAGCAAAACAGCGAACACCCACTGGCCGCGGCGATTGTGCAGGGTGGAAAGGATCGCGAGGTGTCCTTCGCGACAGTCAATGATTTTCGCTCGGTCACTGGTGGTGGAGTAGCGGGAGTCGTCTCCGGACGTCGCGTCATGATTGGCAAACCGGATTTCCTTCGCGATGAAGGCGTGACCGGAATCGAAGCATTGGAAGCGACCTCCGTGAAACTGCAGGAGTCCGCACAAACCGTGATGTTTGTGGCGATCGATGGCAAACCCGCCGGCATCGTCTCAGTGGCCGATCCAATCAAGTCCACCACTGCCGAAGCCATTCGCGAACTTCATGCGTTGGGACTCCAGCTGGTCATGCTCACTGGCGACAACCGGCGAACAGCCGCCGCCGTAGCTACTCAGCTCGGACTCGATTCGGTAGAAGCAGAAATTGAACCGGCAGGGAAGGTGGCGCATGTGAAAAAGTTGCGCGCCGAGGGTAAGCATGTGGCGATGGCGGGTGATGGTATCAACGACGCGCCGGCGCTGAGCGAAGCTGAAGTGGGTATCGCGATGGGGACAGGAACCGAAGTCGCTATGCAGAGTGCTGGCATTACGCTGGTGCGTGGTGATTTGCGCGGCATTGCGCAGGCGATTCGCCTGAGTCGGGGCACGATGCAAAACATTCGGCAGAATTTGTGGTTTGCGTTTCTTTACAACGCACTTGGCGTGCCACTGGCAGCGGGCGCGTTGTACCCGCTGTTTGGTTGGTTGCTTAGTCCCATGATTGCAGGGGCAGCCATGAGCTTGAGTTCTGTTTCGGTGATAGGAAACGCGTTGCGGCTGCGCAGGATTGCACTTTGAATACTCCGATTCATCCAATCCAATGTCGCAGCCATGGCGCGCTGTTCCCCGATTTGAGAAATCGTCGGCTTGTCAGGGACATAGACGATACGGAGTCGCGCCCTTCGCTCCTTTGTGTTTTCCGGGGCGGAAGATAGACAAGTGAATCATGCGGACAAGGTCGAACTGGCTCACGTCTCGCCCGAGCCAACACGGCAACCACCAATACGAACGCTGTTCGTCGACATTGGTGGCGTGCTGCTCACTGACGGTTGGCAAACCGCGTCGCGGCAGCTCGCCGCCGAAACGTTTCATTTGAATTTCGGCGGAATGGAAGAACGACATCGAACGGTGTTTGATACCTATGAACAAGGCAAGCTCACGTTGGACGATTATCTGGCGTGGGTCGTGTTCTTCGAACAACGATCGTTTACGCGGACGCAGTTTCGCGAATTCATGTTCGCGCAGTCCCGGGCGCACACGGACACGATAGAACTGGTTCGAAGTCTCAAGGCGAAGTATGGATTGAAAGTTATTGTGCTGAGTAACGAAGCACGCGAGTTGAACGACTATCGCATTCACACGTTCCACCTGGTCGACTTTGTCGACGCCTTCGTTTCTTCGTGTTACGTCCATCTGCGCAAACCGGATCCGGATATCTTCAAGCTGGCGTTGGACATCGCGCAGACACCGGCAAACCAGATCGTCTATCTTGAAAACACCGCGCTTTTTGTTCAGATCGCAGAACGTATGGGCATACCGGGTATCGTGCACACGGATTGTGACAGCACACGCGTGCAATTGAAGGCGCTTGGGTTGTGGTAGTTACCAACTGTGTACGATGAAGCGACCCATCCATCGCGTCCTGACAATCAATGGCGGATCATCGAGCATCAAGTTCGCCCTGTACGAGGCCAGCGAATCGCTGCAGCGCACGCTGCACGGAAAAATTGATCGTACCGGATCGGGAAGCACCACCTTGACCTTCGCCGATTCCGACGGTGGCCCACAGCAGAGTTGCGGGGTGGACAGCAGCGCGCGCCAATCGACTGCCGCGTTTCTGACTGCGTGGCTGGAGAAACGGATCGATTTCGATTCGCTAAAAGCGGTCGGACATCGCGTGGTCCAGGGCATGCACCATTTCCAGCCCGAAGTGATCACGTCAGAGTTGCTCGAAGAACTACATCGCATCACACCATTCGATCCTGAACACCTTCCGGGCGAAATTGAACTGATCGAATCGTTTCGCCAACGTTATCCAGAGCTGGCGCAAGTCGCGTGTTTCGACACTGCGTTTCACCACGAGATGCCGCGGGTTGCAAAACTGCTGGCGATTCCGCGACGTTACCAGGCACAGGGCGTGCGGCGGTACGGTTTTCATGGCTTGTCTTACGCGTACCTGTTGCACGAACTCGCACGCCTCGGCGATCCCGCCGCAACGAATGGCCGCGTGATTCTCGCGCATCTTGGCAATGGCGCCAGTATGGCAGCTGTGCGCAACGCGCAGGGCATCGATACCAGCATGGGTTTCACCCCTGCTTCAGGTTTACCCATGAGCACGCGTTCCGGCGATCTCGATCCGGGATTGGTCAGCTATCTCGCGCGCGCTGAGCACATGTCGACCTCGGGATTTCAAAAGATGGTCAACCATGAATCAGGACTGCTAGGCGTTTCGGAAATCAGCTCTGACATGCGCGACTTGCTGGCGCAGGAACAGAGCGACGTCCGTGCTGCAGAAGCGGTGCAGCTGTTCTGTTATCAGTCGAAAAAGTGCATCGGATCGTTCGCGGCCGCGCTGGGCGGGCTGGACACGTTGGTGTTCAGCGGCGGCATTGGCGAGAGCGCATCCGTCATTCGTGAGCGCATCTGCGACGGACTCGAATTTCTCGGAATAGACGTCGATGCCAAACGAAATGCCGCGAACGATTCCGTGATTTCCGTCGATACGAGCGGCGTCTCCGTGCGCGTGATTCGCACTGACGAAGAATTGATGATCGCGCGTGACGTCTGCGGTGTTCTGGCAAGAACCGACGCATCCATGACGCAGTTCACTTCTGCCAGTATAGCGAAAAACACCGGACTCGTATGAACCGCGATCCGTTGGATCCGATGCTCGACGACCTGCAGCAGCGGGCCTTTGCCTACTTCGCGCACGAAACGAATCCGGAGAACGGACTGGTCATCGATACGACGACCGTCGGCGCACCTTCAAGCATTGCCGCGGTCGGACTCGGGCTCACGGCCTACCCACCGGCGGTGGAACGCGGATTCATGACGCGCACGGAAGCGGCCCATCGCGTACTGACAACGATGCGTTTCTTCTGGGGAAGCAAGCAAGGACCGGAGCCAGACGCGACGGGCTTCCGTGGCTTCTACTACCACTTTCTTGATATGCAGACCGGTGCACGCACGTGGAATTCGGAGCTCTCGACAGTCGATTCCGCGTTGCTGATTGCCGGCTTGCTGACAGCCGCCGCCTACTTCGACGAGGACAATGAAACGGAAAACGAAATTCGCGAACTGGCCGAACGTCTGTATGCGCGCGTCGACTGGCAGTGGGCATTGAATGGCGGTTTGACATTGACCCATGGATGGAAACCGGAAAGCGGATTTCTACCGTATCGGTGGCAGGGTTACGACGAAGCGATGGTGCTGTATGTGCTCGCACTGGGGTCGACGACGCATGCCATCTCCTCCGATAGCTACACTGCGTGGGCGTCAACGTACGAATGGCGAGCGGTTTACGAAACATCGTACCTGTTTGCCGGACCGCTGTTCATCCATCAGTTGTCGCACGTGTGGATTGACTTCCGCGGCATTCGCGATGCGTTCATGCGCGAGCATGATCTCGACTATTTCGAGAACAGCCGACGTGCCACGGTAGTGCAACAACAGTATGCCGTCCGCAATCCGCAACGCTGGGCCGGGTACGGCGCCGACTGCTGGGGCATCACCGCGTGCAACGGACCGGGCGACATCGTGCTTCGGCTTGGCGATGTCGCTCGTGAATTTTTTGGATATCTCGCACGCGGAGTGCCTGATGGTCCCGATGACGGAACGGTCGCTCCGTGGGGGGTGATTGCCTCGCTTCCGTTTGCGCCGGAAATTGTGCTGCCGACGATGACGCAGCTGTGGCGACGTCGAAACGACGCCTCACTGCGCTACGGGCTACGCACAACGTACAACCCGTCCTTCCCTTCAAGAGATGGTTCGCCTGATGGATGGGTGTCTCCGTATCATTGCGGCCTGAATCAAGGCCCGATTGTGCTGATGATCGAGAACTATCGCTCGGGGCTGATCTGGAATCTGCTGCGCGCGAATTCTCACATCGTCGCGGGACTGCGCGCTGCCGGATTTACCGGTGGGTGGATTGAAGGCAGTTCTA